>CACYZS010000158.1:3606-4248 GCA_902778985.1 uncultured Ruminococcus sp. | reverse complement strand
CACGATTTGGGGCTCGTCATCATCGATGAAGAGCAGCGTTTCGGTGTCGGGCACAAGGAGCAGTTCAAGAACCTGCGCGAATCCATCGATGTGCTCGCCCTCTCGGCGACGGTCGTGCCCGAATGCCTGCCCCCGACCGAAAACGGCAGGATGCCGTTCACCCTGATCCCCTGGGCGCTCCAGTTGATCGCTTCGCTCGTCGTATCTTGGGCGATCTTGCGGATCTTCGCGCACGCGTCGGAACTCCGGGCGTACGTCTACCGCAGAACGGTCGCGTCGTTGCCGGCAAAGAGTATCGTGCTCGCCGCCCTCTCGGGCGTCACCCTGATCGCGGAGGTCGTCTTCTATTTCGTGAAGCGGCTCTCCCCCGACCTTTTCACGCTCGTCCGCGTGTTCTCCCCCGCCGCCTCGCTTGCGGCGGCGCTGCTCCTCTTTTTCGTTCTCCGGCGCGGGAAGTGGACCGAACTTCCCTGATCTCGTTTTTAATTCGTGGCAACACGGTTAAAAAATAAAGGAAAGGAAAACCAAATTAAAAAAGGAGAAAAAACCATGAAAAAAAGCACTCGCATCCTTGCGCTCCTTCTTTTAGCCGTTATGTTGGTCGCGGTGTTCGCGTCCTGCGGTGAGAAGAAACCGAGCCGC
>CACYZS010000158.1:0-3592 GCA_902778985.1 uncultured Ruminococcus sp. | reverse complement strand
TCGTCGGGTATTCGCCCTTCAACGAGAAGTTCTCGCCCTTCTTCTCCGAGACTGCGTATGACCAGGACGTCTGGACGATGACGCAGATCAGTCTTTTGACCTCGGATCGTATGGGCAACGTCATTGAGAAAGGTATCGACGGAACGAAAGTTGTTTACAACAACACCGAGTACACCTACTACGGTCCCGCCGACCTGACCATCACCCAGAACACCGACGGATCGGTCTACTACGACTTCACGCTCCGTCAGGATCTGAAGTTCTCCGACGGTGATGCGCTCACGATCGACGACGTCATCTTCACGATGTACGTTCTGTCCGACCCCGCATACGACGGTTCTTCTACCTTCTTCGCCCTGCCTATCCAGGGTATGGAAGAGTACCGCGCGGGCTGGGATACCCTGCTCAACCTGATCTACAACGCGGGCAGAGACAACGCCGACTTCACGAACTGGACCCAGAAGCAGCAGACCACTTTCTGGACCAAGTACGACGCCGCCGCCAAAGGTCTGGCGCAGGAGATCGTCGATTACTGCGTCGCCGTTGGCGCCGTGGAAGCGGGCGACATTGCCGGTGCTGCGGGCGCTTGGGGTTTTCCTCTTAACGAAGGCGCTACCATCGACGACTTCGCCGCTGCGCTGCAAGCCGCCTACAAGCAGAATATCAAGAAGATGATCAGCACCGAAGCCGCCGGCTCCACGGTGGACGATCTCTTCCCGAACCTGTCTGAATACTCCGGCGTCGCGGTCAAACTCGGCGATTCCGCGAACAACATCACCGGTATTCAGAAGACCGGCGATTACAGCCTCCGCGTCATCACCACCGAGATCGACGCGACCGCCATTTACCAACTCGGCGTGACCATCGCTCCGCTGCACTACTACGGCGTCACCGCGAAGTACGACTACGCCAACAACAAGTTCGGATTTGACAAGGGCGACCTCTCCCCGGTCCGTGCGAAGACCACGAAGCCGATGGGCGCCGGCCCCTACAAGTTCAACAAGTTCAAAGACGGCGTCGTCTACTTTGAAGCAAACGAACTCTACTTCAAGGGCGCGCCGAAGACCAAATATATCAACTTCCAGCAGTGCATGACCGATGACGACAAGACCAACGGCGTCATCACCGGCACCATCGACATCACCGATCCGTCCTTCTCGACCAAGACCATCAAGCAGATCATGGTCGCGAACGGCGGTACCTTGAACGGCGACGAAGTCGTCGGCGGTACCCTGAACGGTTCCAAGATCGACACCAACACGGTCGACAACCTCGGCTACGGTTATATCGGTATGTGCGCGGAAGTCATGAAGGTCGGCGACGACGCTTCTTCCGCTGCTTCCAAGGCGCTCCGTAAGGCGTTCGGCACGATCTTCTCGGTCTACAGAGAACTCGCCGTCGACTCCTACTACGGCGACCGCGCTTCGGTCATCAACTACCCGATCTCCAACACCTCCTGGGCGGCTCCGCAGGCGACCGATCCGGGTTACGAAGTTGCCTTCTCGAAGAACGCCGCCGGACTGCCGCTCTACACGTCGACCATGACCGACGAGCAGAAGTACGCCGCCGCTCTCGAGGGCGCGAAGTCCTTCTTCATCGCCGCCGGTTACACCTGGGACGACGCGACGAGCAAGTTCACCGCCGCTCCCGCGGGTGCGTCTCTTGAATACGAGGCGTGGATCCCCGCCGACGGTACCGGCGATCACCCGTCCTTCATGATCCTCACCGAGGCGCGCGACGCTCTCGCCACCATCGGTATCACCCTGAAGGTCAAAGACCTCACCGACTCCAGCGAACTCTGGGATGCCCTCGAGGCGCAGTCGGTCGCGATCTGGTGCGCCGCTTGGGGTGCCAGCGTGGATCCCGATATGTATCAGGTCTACTTCTCCGGTATGGACGGAAAAGTTGCCGGCGGTTCGAACTATATGTACGCGATCGCTGACGACAACCTCAACCAGTTGATCCTCAACGCCCGCGGAACCACCAACCAGGCGGCGAGAAAAGCGATGTACAAGCAGTGCCTTGACATCATCATCGACTGGGCGGTCGAGATCCCGACCTATCAGCGTCAGAACGCGATCATCTTCAGCACCGAGCGCGTCAACCTTGACACCGTGACCCCGGACATCACCACCTTCTACGGTTGGATGGCTGAGATCGAGAACACGATGCGCAAGTAATCCGCGTTCCACGCGATCCTTTGTTTGCACCTTGCAATCTCAAAGGAAAAACTCCTGCTCCGCGCCTCAAAACGCGGAGCAGGAATTGCCTTTTATAAAAGAGCGGTTTTTCCTACGGAATAACGCCTCCGCCACGTGGGGGAGGAGCCGCTATTCGATGGGAAAAACGGGTTAGGAGGACAAGTCTTGAATACCCTGAAATTTATCGCCAAGCGACTGTTGATCTCGATCGTGATCCTGGTGTTCGTGGCGCTGATCATCTACACGATCATGCGCTGCCTGCCGACGTCCTATATCGAGCGGATCGCACGGCAGAAATCCATGGCGCCGGGTTCCAAATCGTTTGAAGAATGGATGGAACAACTGAACGCGACGTACGGAATGGACCGCGGGATCATTCCCGGCTTTTTCCATTGGGCGGGCAACGCGATCCGCGGCGATTTCGGCGACTCGTGGTTCTACACGGTCCCCGTGACCGAAAAATTCCAGAGTACCGTGTGGCTCTCCTTCGTGATGGGCGCGATCTCGATGGTGCTGGAACTGCTGATCGCGATCCCGCTCGGCGTCATCGCCGCCCGGAAACAGTATTCGAGAACCGACTATACCATTTCGGTCGTCGCGCTGGCGGGCATTTCGCTCCCCGTCTTCTTCTTCGCGTCGCTCTTAAAACTGCTGTTCAGCGTCAAACTCGGCTGGTTCGACCTGTTCGGACTTGTCGGGCGCGACTATAACCAACTCGACGCCGTCGGCAAGTTCTTCGACAAGGCGTACCATCTGGTGCTGCCGATCACGACGCTGGTGGTCGTCAGCATCGGTTCCCTGATGCGCTACACCCGTACCAATATGCTCGAGGTGCTGAACGCCGACTATATCCGGACGGCGCGCGCCAAGGGGCTCTCGGAGCGCAAGGTGATCTACCATCACGCGTTCCGCAACACCCTGATCCCTCTCGTGACCATCGTCGGCGGTTCGCTTCCCGGACTGTTCTCGGGGGCGCTGATCACCGAGACGCTCTTCTCGATCCCCGGTATCGGCTACACTTCCTACCACGCGATGGTGGCGGGCGATATTCCCTTCTCGATGTTCTATATGACTTTCCTCGCGATCCTGACGTTGCTCGGCAACCTGATCGCCGACGTCCTGTACGCCGTGGTCGACCCGCGCGTACGCATCTCGTGAGAAAGGGGGAACGCCAAGATGAAAAACGATAAGCAAAACGAAGAACTCGAAGTGAAGGTCGATACGGCCGCCGCCTCCGAGAAAACGGCGCCCGCCGAAGAGCAGTATTCTCTGAACGACGACCGCCGCGTCAAGGTCCTGTCCCCCGGTATGATGGTCGCCAAGCGGTTCTTCCGCAACCGGCTCGCGATGGTGGGACTCTTCATTCTGATCGCGATGTTCCTCTTCTCGTT
>CACYZS010000157.1 GCA_902778985.1 uncultured Ruminococcus sp. | reverse complement strand
CTGAACGTCATGTACGTCTGCGACGCCGACAAACTTCCGGGCACCCTGCGCGCGTCGGCGATCGAGACCGAGGACGTCAAGGGCGCCGTGATCGGCAGAGTCGCCGCGATCTTCGTGACGGCGAAGACTCGTCGGGACACCGCGTTTACTTTCTCGGTATCGAGGTCCGGGGACGTGACCTACTACGTCTCGGGCGTGAAAGCCGGGAACTGGACGGTTACGGTCGGCGATTCGACCGAGACCGTGACGGCGACCGAGGACGGCGGACTGCTGGTCTTCACCGCACCCGCCGGGACCGTCACTTTATCTCCGGCGAACTGATCGGACCGTCGGTCGCTAAAAAAAAGCACCCGCTTCGGCGGGCGCTTTTTGCATGATATACGTCTCTCGGCGTATCAAGTTCGTATTTTGCCGCACGCGGCAAAATACGTCGTTGCGCCCAACGGGCGTCCTGCCCCTTGACAGATTGGAAAAGATAGGGTATGATAAAGGCGACGGGTTTTTCCCGCTACGCGGGGCGGACCACGAACGTAGGGTAGGAAAGACGGAATGAAAAAGTATTTTCGAGGCGGAAGCATCGTCGTCGTCGGAAAATATCACGAGGAAGTGATCTACGACGTGCTCTCGAACGATCTGCAAGTTACCTTTGACGGCAAGGGCGGGATCGCGGAGTGTACGTCGAACACGCAAATGGGTGCGCACGCTCTGACGAGTACGGCGAGCGTTTATTCCGGCAAGAAAAAAATCGACGCGTTCTGCGAGAAGAGCGTCAAAATGATCGGGCGGACGCAGACGATCGTTCTGAAAACGGGCGACGTCAGGATCACGATCTATCAGTTCGTTCCGGCAGAAGGGCGGGCGATCTTCTGCGAGATCTCCGCGAACAAAGCGGGCGACTACGATTTCGTTCTGGATCTGGATCACAGGAGAACTACCCGGTTCGACTTCGCCGCGAACGTCGAAAGCCGGTTTGTTCCCGAAAGCGCGTTGCTCTACGTTCACACGAATAAAAGAGCGCGTCTGGTTCTTTCCTGCGGTACCGACGCTGCCTACTGCCGCAGATTGCTGTCCCGTTTCGCCGAGTTCGAGAAGCAGGTCGAGGACGAGATCGCGAGTGTGAAGGTCCCCGCGACCGCGAAGACCGAAAAGGACAAAGCCGTCTATACGTCCAGTTACTTTTGCGCGCTCGAGAACTATATGGAGATCGGGGACTACAAGTGCTTTTCCGAGAGCGTAGACCGAACCTATTTTCGCGATTCCTACTGGACGGTCCTGTCCATGTATAAGAGCCGTCCCGATCTCGTCCGGTGTCAGATTCTGACGCTCGCGCACGGCATCGAGGAGAACGGGGATTGTCCCGCCGCCGTGACGGTTGAATGGAACCCGTTTTTCCGCAATCAGTACGACAGCCCGAGTTTCTTCGTTTTGATGGTCTACGACTATATCAATCACACCGGCGACTTTTCGATCCTTGACGAAACGGTGAGGGGAAGAACGGTTTTCGATTGGTGCGCGTTGGCCGTCGACAAACTCGCCCTTTACGAGGACGAAACCCACCTGATCGTCAAAGCGGGGCCCCACAACAATCGCGACTGGGCGAACGAGGTCAACCGGACGGGCTACGTTACGTACGTCGAACTCCTCTACGCTCGCGCCCTCGAGTGCCTCTCCCGCATTGCCGGAACGCGCGACGCCTCTCGTGCCCGCCGCTATCGCGCGATGTACGAACGGACCAAAACCGCGATCAACGCCCTGCTTTGGGACGACGAAAAGGGGTACTACGTCAACTACAGGGACGGCGATTTCGTCGAGGACAACCTTTCGGTCGATACGATCCTCACCGTTCTGTTCGGGATCGCCGACGAAGAGAAGACCGAACGCCTGCTCGACAACGTTTCGGCAATCCTCGAGAGCCGGAACAATAAGAGCCAAGGGGCGGGCGACTTCGGCGTGATGTGCGTTTATCCCTTCTACCGCGGATTGGGCAGGGCTTTTCACAGAAATCTGCAGGACTACAAGTTCCACAACGGTGCCGTCTGGCCGTATTGGTCGGCGCTGGTCGCCTACGCGCAATTGATGCACGGGCGGGATTATACTTACGCCCTGACTTCCTCTTTCGATTGGAGCGTCAAACACGGGAGTTACACCCCGGTCGAATACTATTCGCCGCTTCATCCGAGCGGCGGGTGTCCGCAGGCGAGCGACGGCGACGTCGCGTGGGTTTACGATTGGCGGGACGGCGACTTTTTCAAGGAAAACGAAACCGTCTGGGGGACGAAATAAAAGGGAATTCCGAAACGGAACGGAGACGAGAGCCGACGAGGCGAATCGTCTCCTTTTTTTATCAGAACCGCTCCGAACCGGTCGGATTAACAGCCGGATCCGATCAATACCATTCTCGGAAAACCATAGGGAACAGCGTTGCGTCGAATAGGTTATATTGCACAATTATAAGAACGCAGATTGTGCAACACGCCAATTTTTTCGTTGAAAACGCGCGCAGTATTGAATTTTTGAAATTGCGGTGCTATAATAAGGGCAAAGGGGAAGCCTTTCGCTTTTACCTTGACAAATAAAAAAAGGAGAAAAAACCATGAAGAAAACACTTGCGCTGATCCTTATGCTCGTTATGGTCGCGTTCGCGTTCGCGTCCTGCCAAAAGGACAAGAAGAACGGCGACGCTACGACGGCGAAGCCCGCTACCACTGCCGCACCGGCAACGACCGCGGCTCCCGCAACCACCACCGCAGAACCCGAAGATACCGAGGCGCCCCACGTCCACGTGATCCCCGATGAATGGGAGGACGAATACCTCGTCGATCCGACCTGTACGGACGAGGGCTTGAAAGTCAAGTACTGCCCTGAATGCGGCGCGGTCGTTGCGACGGAGGCGGTCCCTGCCGATCCCAACGCGCACAAGGTCGTCGAGTGGACCGTGACCGAGGCTGCCAATATGCTTAACCCGACGGGCAGCCGCACCGGCGAGTGCACGCTCTGTCACAAGGATGTTGTCGAGGACATTCTCTGGGAGGGACCGATCATCAAGGCGTTCAACGCCGGTTCGGAAAGATACGGGATGGCTGAAGTGAGGATTGAGGACGTTCGCGGCGACGACCACTTCTACCCGACCGAGGTGGATCCTGACGGCAAAGATCTGTACGTCGAGTTCTCGATCCTCTGGAACGAGACGGTCCTGAACTTTGCCGGAGCCAACGATGGTGACTCTAAAAACGATCCCTACATGGTCGGACGTTTTTACGACGGAAAACCGTTCTACTACCTCTCCCCCGTTCCCGGTATGGACTATAGCGACGCCAACTTCTCCGGCGCGTTCGAGTGGACGGGGAACTTCGCGACGACGATCTCCGACGAAGAAGTGACCACGCCGGCGACCATGTGCGGCGCGGCTCCGAACTACTCTGACTATCCGAACATCGCCGGTACCGACGAGGCGAACCCCGAATACGGCTGGCACCGCTTCGGCATCCGGTATCATCTGGACCTGCTCGACGGCAAAACGGGTGAGAATCTGAAAGACTACGTCGGAATCGTCACCGCTTTCGTCGACGGCACCGCGATCTTTAAAATGTCGACCGG
>CACYZS010000156.1 GCA_902778985.1 uncultured Ruminococcus sp. | reverse complement strand
CACCTTCTCCAAATCGCGTTCGATGGCGGGCGCGCGCCTCGGCTTCGGGATCGGTAACCCCGACCTGATCCGCGACCTGAACACGATCCGCAATTCGACGAACCCCTACAACGTCAACCGTATGACGCTTGCCGCCGGCGTCGCGGCGCTCGAGGACGACGCGTACTACCGCGCCAACTGCAAGAAGATCGAAGCGGCGCGGGCGTAGACAACGGACAAACTGACCGCCCTCGGCTTTACCGTGATCCCCTCGACGGCGAACTTCCTCTTCGCCCGGCACGGAGCGATCGGGGGCGAGGAACTCTATCTTGCCTTAAAGGAACGCGGGATCCTGATCCGGCACTTTAACAAAGCCCGGATCGCCGCCTACAACCGGATCACCGTCGGAACAGATGAACAAATGGCGACGCTCGTCGCCGCCATCGAAACCATATTGAAAGAACAGGGAGGACAAAAATGAGATACGCGGAGATCAAACGTCTGACGTCGGAGACCGACGTCGCGCTCACCCTGACCCTCGACGGAACGGGGAAGAGCGAGATCAAAACCGGCTGCGGCTTTCTCGACCACATGCTGACCCTCTTCTCGCGGCACGGCAGATTCGATCTGACCGTCGCCTGCACGGGGGACGCCGAGGTGGACTTCCACCACTCGGTCGAGGACGTCGGGATCGCGCTCGGCTCGGCGTTCAACGCCGCGCTTGAGGACAAACGCGGGATCGTTCGCTACGGCGACGCGATCGTCCCGATGGACGAGGCGCTGATCCTGTCTGCCGTCGATATTTCGGGGCGCGGGCTCTTCGTTTCGTCGCTTGATATCCAAGCCGAAAAGGTCGGCGATTTCGACACCGAACTCTGCCGCGAGTTCTGGGAAGCGTTCGCCCGCAACGCGGGGATCACGCTCCACGTCCGGCAGTTCTCGGGAGAGAACGCGCACCACATCATCGAGGGCGTGTTCAAGTCCTGCGCCCGGTCGCTGAAGACCGCCGTGTCGATCGATCCCGCCTTCAAGGACGAGATCCCGTCGACGAAGGGAGTTCTATGATTGCCATTATCGACTACGGCGTCGGGAACCTGTTTTCGCTCGCCAGTTCGCTCTCTTCGCTCGGCTTTGACGCCGTCGTGACGGGAGATCCCGCCGTGATCCGGAAAGCCGACCGGCTGATCCTGCCGGGCGTCGGCGCCTTCGGCGACGCGGCGGACAAACTGAGGGAAACAGGTCTTGACGGTCTGATCCGGGACGAGGTCAAAAAGGGTAAGGAACTGCTCGGTATCTGCCTCGGTATGCAACTTCTGTTTGAAAAGAGCAGCGAGTACGGTACCCACCGCGGGCTCGGACTGCTCAAAGGCGAGGTCGTGCCGCTCGAAGGGATGATCGACCCGAAACTGAAGATCCCGCACATCGGCTGGAACGCGCTCTCTTACGTCAAGCCCGACTGCCGTCTCTTCCGTGCGATCCGCGAGGGCGACTTCGTCTACTTCGTCCATTCCTTCCACGCCGTCGGTTGCGGGGACAGCCTTGCCGCCACGGCGGAATACGGGATCCCGGTCACGGCGGTCGTTGCCAAAGACAACGTCTTCGGCTGCCAGTTTCACCCCGAAAAGAGCGGGAAGGTCGGACTTGCGATCCTGTCGGCGTTCGCCGGGGGGGTGGCGAAATGATCCTGTTTCCCGCGATCGACCTCTCCGAGGGGAAGGCGGTGCGCCTGCTCCGCGGCGACTATAACCGGAAGACGGTTTTCAGCGACGATCCGCTCTCGGTCGCGCGCGATTTCGTCGCCTGCGGCGCCACCCACGTCCACCTCGTTGACCTCGACGGTGCGAAGGACGGCACGACGCCCAATTCCGGGGTTGTCAAAGCCATCGCCACCAAAACCCCCCTCTTTTGCGAGATCGGGGGCGGGGTTCGTTCGCTCGACACGGCGGAATACTACTTCTCCTGCGGCGTTGACCGGGTGATCCTCGGGACCGCAGCCGTGACCGATCCCGCGTTTTTGGAAGCCGCGGTCAAAGAGTACGGCGAAAAGATCGCGGTTGGCGCCGACGTCAAGGACGGCGAGATCACCATTCGCGGCTGGACCGAGAAGAGCGGGGTGAAACTCGACGACTTCATGCGCAAGATGGTCGAACTCGGGGTCGGGTGCGTCATCGTGACCGACATCTCGAAGGACGGCGCGATGAAGGGAACCAACCGCGAACTCTACCGGGAACTGTCCGAAAAGTACGGCGTTCCCGTCACGGCGTCGGGCGGCGTCTCGGATCTTTCCGACGTGATCGCCCTGCGCGAACTGAACCTATACGGCGCGATCATCGGACGCGCCTACTACAACGGAGCGATCGACCTCAAAGAGGCGATCAGGGTGGCAAAATGATAACGAAACGCATCATCCCCTGCCTTGACGTCCGCAACGGGCGCGTCGTCAAGGGCGTGAATTTCGAGGGCGTCTCGGACGTTTCCTCGCCCGTCGAACTCGGGAAATACTATTCCGACAGCGGCGCCGACGAACTGGTCTTTTACGACATCACGGCGTCCTTTGAAGGACGGCGGCTCTTCACCGACATCCTGCGCGAGGTCGCCTCGCAGATCTTCATTCCCCTGACGGTCGGCGGCGGGATCAATTCGGTCGACGATTTCGACCGCGTGCTGAAATGCGGCGCCGATAAGGTCAGCGTCAATTCCGGCGCGATCAAACGCCCCGAACTGATCCGCGAGGCGGCTACCCGCTACGGCGATCAGTGCGTCGTGCTCTCGGTCGACGTCAAGCGCGTCGGGGACGAGTTCCGCGTCTTCGCCAAGGGCGGACGCGAGGATACCGGTATGGAGGCGATCGGCTGGATCAAGCGCGGCGTCTCGCTCGGCGCCGGGGAGATCGTGGTCAACTCGATCGACACCGACGGGGTGAAACACGGCTTTGATCTTCCCCTGCTCGAACGGGTGCTCGACGCGGTGCGCGTCCCGGTCATCGCATCGGGCGGCGCCGGCGGGATCGGCGATTTCGTCGACCTGTTCAAAACGCTGCCGGAGATCGACGCGGGACTCGCCGCCTCGATCTTCCACTTCGGGGAAGTCACGATCCCCGACCTCAAACGCACCCTCAAAGAAAACGGCATCAACGTAAGACTGTAAAAGGAGAAAACGCCATGCTTGATATTTCCGAACTCAAATTCGACGAAAAGGGACTGATCCCCGCGATCGTCGCGGATGCGATCACCGGTAAGGTGCTGACGCTCGCCTATATGAACCGCGAGAGTCTGAAGATCACGATGGAGCGCGGGCTGACCTGCTTCTTCAGCCGGTCGCGGAACGAACTCTGGCTGAAAGGGGAGACCAGCGGGAACTATCAGCACGTGGTCAGCATCACCGCCGACTGCGACCGCGACGCCCTGCTCGTCAAGGTCGAAAAGGACGGTCCCGCCTGCCATACCGGCAGCGAGAGTTGCTTCACCGCCCCCGTGTTTCTGAGCGACGAACTCTCCGAGTTCACCCTGCGCGGGCTCTACGAACTGCTCGAGGACCGCAAGGCGAAACTGCCCGAGGGCTCCTACACCACCTACCTCTTCCAGAAGGGGATCGACAAGATACTGAAGAAGGTCGGGGAAGAGTCGACCGAGGTCATCATCGCCGGCAAGGCGAACGACAAAGCCGAGAC
>CACYZS010000155.1 GCA_902778985.1 uncultured Ruminococcus sp. | reverse complement strand
GATCCCGACCAGGTGCTGATGAACGTTACGACAGAACTCTCCGACGGCATTTCAGTCACGCTCCACTACTACCTGAATATTCAGGATTGAGGGCGGAAAAATGGCGCTGAAACGCGACGAATACGAAGAAAAACGCTGTCTTCTCAATACGACCGATCCCGCCGACGAGCAGGCGAACCGCGAACGGATCCCGATCCGGCACGTGATCGACAAACTTGACCGCGCGCTGGCGCGCGGCGACTACGCCGAGGGGATGCGCCTGCTCGATTACTGGATCCGCGAAGCGCGTGCTCTTTGCGACGAGGACGGCGAACTCTCGCTGCAGAGCGAGACGATGGGACTGTCCCGGCGGGTCAACGACCGGGAGAAGGGGCTTGCCTCAATCAAACGCGGACTGGAACTGCTCGAAAAGAGCGGGCTTTCGGATACCGTTTCCGGCGCGACCATCCTGCTCAACGCCGCCACGACCAGAAAGCATTTCGGCGACGCGGCGGGCGCGCTGCCGCTTTACAGGCAGGCGGAGACCGTCTATCTCGCAAGGCTCTCTCCCGACGACGAACGTCTCGGCGGACTGTATAACAACTACGCTTCTTCGCTCGTCGAGACCGGCGACCGCAAGGGCGCCGAAGAATATTACGAAAAGGCGCTCTCCGTGATGGAAAAATGCGGGGCGAGCGGCCGCTGTGGCGTCGCGGTCACGTCGGTCAATCTCGCGGACTTCTACGCCGCGGGGGACGAGCCCGACAAGGACGAGAAGATCAACGCGACGCTGGGACGCGCGTGGGAAGCGCTCGACGCGCCCGATACGCCGCGCGACGGGGAATACGCCTTCGTCGCGTCGAAGTGCGCGCCGGCGTTCTCCTACTACGGTTGGTTTTTTGCCGCCGCCGAACTCGAAAAGAGGGTGAAAGAGATCCATGAACGGAATTGAACTCGCCGAACGGTTCTATCTGACCTACGGGCGGGAACTGATCGAGAAGACCGTCTCAGATGCAGTCGGGCGGATCGCCGTCGGGATCGCGGGTCACGGCTCGGAGTGCTTCGGTTACGACGACGAACTCTCGCGCGACCACGACTACGAGCCGGGCTTTTCGATCTGGCTCACCGACGAAGACGATATCGCGATCGGCGTGCAACTCGCCCGCGCCTACCGGACGCTCCCGCGTGAATTCGAGGGGGTGAAACTCTCGTCAAAGACCGGGGAAGGATCGCGCTTCGGCGTCTCGACCGCGGACGGCTTTTTCCGCGCGACCGTCGGGCGGGTTGACGTTCCGACCGATCCGCTCGATTGGTTCACTCTCCCCGACCACGCGATCGCCGTTGCCGTGAACGGAAAGATCTTTCGCGACGACGCGGGGATCATGACACGGCGTCGCGAGGGTTTCCGCTACGGGATGCCGGGCGACGTCCGTAAACAGAAACTTGCCGCGCGCCTTGCCCTGATGGCGCAGGCGGGGGATTACAACTACCCCCGTATGCTCGCCCGCGGGGATGAAGCCGCGGCTCGGCTCGCGGTCTACGAATACGTGAAACACGCCATCGCCGCCGTGTATCTCGTCGCCGGGGAAGTGCGTCCCTACTACAAATGGCAGTTTCGCGGACTCTTGGATCTGCCTTGTCTATCCGAAACCCACGCGCCGCTCTCGCGCCTGGTCGAGGGGGGCTCCGCGGAAACGACGAACGACGCGATCGAAGAGGTAAACGCCGCGATCGTGCGCGAACTCGGGGCGACGGGAACGCCGCTCGACCGACTGGCGCAGGAGATGCACGCCGCGATATCCGACCGACGGATCCGGGAACTGCATTTGATGGAATACGGAGCCGATTGACGCATCTTTTTACGGTTTCTTGCATTTTCCCCTGAAAAACCCCCGGTTTTTTCGTAAAAACACTTGACACACCCCCGGGGGGTGTGTATAATATGGAATAATTATGCTCGGCACAGTCCGAAGAACGAGGTGAACCCAATGAAAACAAGAACGCTGAACGAAAAACAACTGCAGAACATGGCGCTGACCGCGGTGCTCGCGGCACTGGTCCTGCTGATGAGTTTTACGCCGCTCGGATATCTCAAGGTCGGCTTCGTCAGCATCACCTTCCTGACCATTCCGGTCGCGATCGGAGCGATGGTCGTCGGTCCCTCCGCCGGACTCTTCCTCGGGACCCTGTTCGGGATCACCAGTCTGATCCAGGCGATCATGGGCGACCCGTTCGGTCAGTTCCTTCTGAACGTCAACCCCTTCCTGACCGGATGCCTCTGCATCATTCCGCGCGCACTGATGGGGTACCTGACCGGCGTGCTCTTCAAATTCTACCGCAAATGGATCAAAGGGGAGAAGGTTTTCCCGATGATTGCGGGCGGAGCGACCGCCGCTCTGCTCAATACGATCTTTTTCGTCGGCGGGTTCATCGGCTTCTATCTGATCTACCGCAATCACGAGGACTTCGGTTCGTACAGCGTCTGGGGGATCATTCTTTCGGTTCTGACGCTGAACGTCCTGATCGAGTTGGTCACGAGCCTTGTCGTTTCTGCCGGTGTTTCCCGTGCGCTCGTGCAATTCCTTCCCGGCGGGCGTAAACACGGCGCGGAGCGCGACGAATGGTACGCCGAGACCGCAGAAGAAAACGCCGTGAACGTCGACGCTCCGGCACAAGAGACCGAAGAAAAGGAAGACTGACCGACATCCCCGCGGCGAGAGGAGAAACTATGCTGTCCGATATCTCCCAAAAACGCCTGTTCTTGCTTGATCTGGACGGGACGCTCTATCTTGACGAGACGCTCTTTGACGGAACGCTCCCGTTCCTTTCACGCGTCCGGGAGATCGGCGGTCGCGCCCTTTTCCTCACCAACAATTCTTCGCGCGGCGTTGAAGCCTACCTTGAAAAGATGGCGCGGCTCGGGATCGAGGCGACCGCAAACGACTTTCTGACCTCGACCGACGCGACCGTGCGCTATATCAAGGAAAACCACCCGGGAACCCTCTTTTACGTTGCAGGAACCAAGTCTTTCCGCGGACAACTGACGAGCGCGGGTATCCCCGTCACGACCGACCGGAACGATCCCAAGATCGGCGGCGTTTTGCTCGGGTTCGATACCGAACTGACCTTCTCGAAACTCGAGGACGTCTGTATCTTGCTCCGGCGCGACATCCCGTATCTCGCGACCAACCCCGACCTCGTCTGCCCGACGTGGTACGGTTCGGTCCCCGACTGCGGTTCGGTCTCGAAAATGATCTGCAACGCGACGGGGAAGACGCCGCGTTTCATCGGGAAACCCGAACCCGATATGATCCTGCTTGCGCTTGAAAAGACGGGATACGGGAAAGCCGACGCCCTGATGATCGGAGATCGAGTCTATACCGACATCGCCGCGGGCGTTCACGCCGGGATCGACACGGTCCTCGTCCTATCCGGCGAGGGGACGGTCGCCGACGCGGAACAATCGGACGAGAAACCGACCTGGATCCTGCCCGACATCTCCTTCGTCACGCGGCATCTATCCTGAACGGGTACATACCCATCGCGCGCCCGTGGCGGAATTGGCAGACGCGCCGGATTTAGGTTCCGGTTCTGACGAGTGCAGGTTCAAATCCTGTTACCCGCACCAAACAGAGGGGCGCCCCATCGTGAGGCGTCCCTCTGTTTATTGCGGGTATACGGT
>CACYZS010000154.1 GCA_902778985.1 uncultured Ruminococcus sp. | reverse complement strand
AGAGTTTTCCGCTCCCGGCGGAAAGCGCCTCGCCCGACAGTTTGAGCAGTACCCGTTTATACCTCAGTTGTGTTTCCATACAGATCCTTCCCCGGCGTGCTATCGGCGTGCCGGAATTGATTTTCCTTCTCTCTTATTCTATCGTATTTTTCCTTTTTTGTAAACACCTTTTTTGCTTTTTTTCGTGCGCCCGTACGCGCGACGTGCGGAAAACGGAGGGGGGCGGTCTTGAAATTCCCTTGAAAATACAAACAAAAAAGGCGGCACGAAACGTGCCGCCTTTTCGGTTATTTCAGAGGGATGCGGATCAGTTGCCGCCGACCATCTTCGCGACTTCCGCCGCGAGATCGTCCTCTCTCTTCTCGATGCCTTCGCCCTTGTCGAAGCGGATGCAGCCGGTCACTTTGATCGAACCGCCGAACGCTTTCGCGGTGGCTTCAACGTACTTGGCGACCGTCATGGAATCGTCCTTGACGTAGCCCTGTTCCATCAGGCAGTTCGCCTCGTAGAATTTACCGAGACGACCGGTGATGATGCCGTCCAGCACCTTCTGGGGCTTGCCCGCCATCTTGGGATCCTGCGCCATCTGAGCCATCAGGATCTCACGCTCGGACGCGATGACCGATTCGGGAACGTCGCTCCGGTTGACGTAGGGGGTGACGTAAGCCGCCGCCTGCAGCGCGATGTTCTTCGCGAATTCGGCAAAGCCGGCGTTGTTCTTCGCGGCGTCGTCCGCCTCGAACTTGATGATGACGCCGGTGGCGCCGAGGCCGTGGATATAGGTGCTGACGAGCCCGTCGACGACGACGAAGCGGCGGACCGACAGTTTCTCGCCCATCGTGAAGGTCTTTTCCTGCACTTCCTCCTCAACGGTCTTGCCCGAAGAGGTCTTGCAGGAAAGAAGAGCGGTCACGTCGGCGGGACGGTTCGCGATGATCGCGCCGAGGACCTCGCGGACGAACGCCCGGAAGGTCTCGTTCTTGGCGACGAAGTCGGTCTCGGAGTTGACCTCGACCATGGCGGTCACGTCGCCCTCGGTCAGGATGTCGACCAGACCGTCGGCGGCGATACGGCTCGCCTTCTTCGCGGTCGCAGCCATTCCCTTCTCGCGAAGGACCTTGATCGCTTCCTCAAAATCGCCGTTGGCGGCGACCAGAGCGTTTTTGCAATCCATCATACCGCAGCCGGTCTGCTTGCGCAGTTCGGCAACGTCTTTTGCATTGATAGTAGCCATCGTTTTCTCCTTTTCAGCAGATCATTCGGCGTCAGCGGTCTCGGACTCGTCCGCGGCGGCTTTCTCCTCCGCCTCGGTGTCCACGATCGCCTCGCCGCCCTTGCCCTCGATCACGGCGTCGGCAAGCGCGCCGGAGATCAGTTTCAGAGCGCGGATCGCGTCGTCGTTACCCGGAATGATATAGTCGGCGTCGTCGGGGTCGCAGTTGGTATCAACGATCGCGATGACCGGGATACCGAGTTTCTTCGCCTCTTTGACGGCGTTGGCTTCCTTGCGGGTGTCGGCGATGAACACGGCGTCGGGGAGACGGTCCATGTTCTTGATACCGCCGTAGATCTTCTCGAGATCTTCGATCTCTTTGACCTTCTTCGCCGCTTCCTTCTTGGGGAGCAGGTTGAAGGTGCCGTCCGCCTGCATCTTCTCGAGTTCGTTCAGACGACCGATCGAGCGACGAATGGTCTTGAAGTTGGTGAGCATACCGCCCGGCCACCGGACGTTGACGTAGTACATACCGCACTTGATCGCCTCTTCGCGGATCGAGTCGGCAGCCTGCTTTTTGGTCCCGACGAAGAGCAGCGTGCCGCCCGCCTCGGAGAGGTAACGGACGTAGGTGTACGCCTCCTCAAACTTCTTGACCGTCTTCTGCAGGTCGATGATGTGGATGCCGTTTCTGGTGGTGAAGATGTACTCCGACATCTTCGGGTTCCACTTCTTGGTCGGGTGACCGAAGTGAACTCCTGCCTCGAGGAGTTGCTTGATGGAAATGCCGAACATTGTGTTTTCCTCCTAAAATAAAATGGTTTTCCGCCGCAAAAGGAACAGAACGTCCACCGTCCGGGAGAAACGGGCGGCACCGGGCGATCCCCACCCCTTTGCGTGAGAATTCGTGCCGAGGCACGGCGTTTATAATATCATATATTCTTTTGTTTTGCAAGTGTTTTTTTCGCTTTTTCGGTTCGTTCACAAAAAATTAACATCTCCGGCATTTCTTTCGCTCTTCGCGGGGGGACGGAAGGGGCGGGCAGCCGTCCGCGTCGACCAGGATCACGTCCTCGCCGATCTTTTTGATCCGGCACCAGGGGATCAGGGTCTTTTCGCGTTTGCCGAAGCCGAGAAACCCGGCGTCGCCCGAAACGACGATCCCGGTGATCTGCCCGTCGCAGGGATCGAACTCGAGCGCGGTGACGCAGCCGATGCGTTTGCCGCACGCGACGTCGATCACGTCCTTTTCTTCAAAGCCCTCGGTGTTCACCGTCTGCACGCTCGTTCTCCTTCGGTCGGGTCTTTTCTTCTCCGCTTTCCCCGGACAGCGGCGCGGCGTAGAGCGGGGCGCGGAACAGGAGCGGTCGGATCTCGCTGTACGTCGGGGCGAACCGACTTGCGGGCAGCGGGTTCTTCCCCTCCCCGCACTCGACGGTGAACGCGGGGATCCCGAGCCGACCGACCGCCCAGTCGGTCAGTCCCCCGTACGCCGCCGCGCCCTCGGGGACGGCGGCGCGGTAGCCGGTCATGGCGGCGAACCGGGCGGCGACCGCCGCCTGCCCTTTGAGCGCCCTGCCGCCCGAGGTGAAGTAGATCTCCCGTCCCTGCGTGTGGAACGAGAGGATCATCGAGAGCGGGACCGAGCGGATAAAGCGGGAAAGAGAAGCGGTCTCGGGTTCGGATTCGGGGTATTCCCCGCTGTACCTGGTCGGTGCGCCGCCGAGGATGCCGAGAGAGGATTCTACCCCCTTATACGCCCGAAACCCCGCGTCGTAGTTGTGGTTGAGGTCCACCCCCCTGGCGTTCGCCTGCCACGTCGAGAGGTCTTCGCTCCCGCCGTTCATGCGCCGGATCCGCTCGGACAGAAACCCCGCGGACGAGAGTCCCCGCTCGACCAGTTCCACCCCGTCGGGGTTGAGCGCGGGCACGATCCAGAGCGTCCGCATCGAAAGCAGGAACGCGGGATCCACGCCCTCGATCGAGCGTCCGGCGCGGTGTGCGGCAAGGAACTCGGTCAGAAAGCGGAGCAAAAACGCCGCGGTCATACCTTCCGCGCCGTGGTGCGCGCCGACGTAGAGCAGGTGCGTTTTGCCCTCGCCTAAACGAAGCAGCGGGATCTCGCGTCCGAGGACCGAGCGGCCGAGCACGCCGCGCGAAAGCACCGGGTACTCCCCCGCCAGTTCGTCCAGTATCCGCCTCCGCGCCGCCTCGTCCGGTCGCCCCGGGATCTCTGTCATGTTCTCTCCCCCTTCGCTTTTTGTTCGAGTATATGCGAAACGACGCGGAGAGAGAACGCCCGCTTTCTGTCTATTGTCACGCCGACCGAAGGGAGGCATCTCGCGTTCCCCGAGCAAAGCGCGGGAATATACCGCAAACGCCGCAGGCGGTTATATCGCGCGGTCGTGCCTCCGGCACGCCGCATATCGTACGACCGCGCAACGGTCGCCTCTTCGTTCTCTGCCTCCCC
>CACYZS010000153.1 GCA_902778985.1 uncultured Ruminococcus sp. | reverse complement strand
TGGGGGTGTGGTATAATATGTTATTCGATGTGAGCGAACTCGGCTTCCGCGCCATCAACGAGGCGATCCGCGAGAAGAAGGGCAAGATCACCCTGACCGGCTGTCTCGGTCAGCGGTTCATCTGCGCCGGGATGTCGGACGTTTCGGTTACGATCAAGGGCGTGCCGGGCAACGCGCTGGGCGCGTATCTGAACGGCGGTAAGATCGTGGTCGACGGCAACGCGCAGGATGCGGTCGGCGACACCATGAACGCCGGGGAGATCGTGATCGCCGGCAACGTCGGCGACGCGGCGGGCTACGCCATGCGGGGCGGACGCATCTTCGTCAAGGGCGACGCGGGCTACCGCGCCGGTATCCACATGAAGGCGTACGAAGAGAAGATCCCCGCCCTCGTGATCGGCGGCTGCGCCGGCAGTTTTCTCGGGGAGTACCAGGCGGGCGGCGTGATCGTCGTGCTCGGTCTTTCCGACAAAAAGCGCCGCATCGTCGGCAATTTCCCCTGTACCGGGATGCACGGGGGAAAGATGATTTTACGCTCGGACTGCTCCGGCGTCGCCTTCCCCGATCAGGTGACGGCGCGTCCGGCAACCGACGAGGACGTGGACGAGATCCGCGCCTACGTCTCGGAATACTGCGCCCTTTTCGGCAGAGACGAAAAGGAACTGATGGATTCCCCTTTCACCGTCGTTACCCCCGACGGTAAAAATCCGTATAAACGACTTTACGTTCCGAACTTGCCGGAGGAACTGCCGCGCGCCTTTGAACACGGGAGCGCGTTCGACGCGTCGGCGATCGCCGGCTTCGGTGACGAGGCGCATTCCGATCTCTTCCTGCACCCCGATCCCGAAACCCTGACCTGGCTGCCCTGGCGGCCCGAGCACGGAAAGGTCGTGCGTATGTTCTGCGCCGTCTCCTACCCCGACGGGACGCCCTTTGCCTGCGACACCCGCGGGCTTCTGAAAAAGGCGGTGGCAGACGCGCGCGCGGCTGGCTACACCTTCTCGTTCGGGGCGGAGCAGGAGTTCTACCTCTTCGAACTTGACGAGAAGAACGATCCGACCAAGATCCCCTACGACCGGGCGGGCTATATGGATATCGCGCCTGAGGACAAGGGCGAGAACGTGCGCCGCGAGATCTGCCTGACCCTCGAACAGATGGGCATTCGCCCCGAGAGTTCGCACCACGAAGAGGGACCGGGGCAGAACGAGATCGACTTCCGCTATACCGAAGCGCTCGCCGCCGCCGACAACGTCATGACCTTCCAGACGGTGGTGCGGACGGTCGCGCGCCGTAACGGGCTGTACGCCGACTTCTCCCCGAAACCGCTTTTGAACGCCCCGGGCAACGGCTTCCACGTCAACTGGTCGGTCAAACCCGACGACCAGAAAAAGCAGGAGAGCATGATCGCGGGGGTGCTTGATAAAATCGTACCGATGACCGTATTTTTCAACCCCGTCGACGCGTCCTACGAACGCCTCGGACAGATGAAGGCGCCGCGCTTTGTGTCCTGGTCGCGCGAGAACCGCTCGCAACTGGTGCGGATCCCCGCCGCGGCGAAAGAATACCGCCGCGCCGAACTCCGTTCGCCCGATCCGGCGGCAAATCCGTATATCGCCTTTACGCTGATGATCCGGGCGGGGCTCTACGGCGCTGAAAAGGGGCTGTCGCTCCCCGCGCCGGTCGACCTCAACCTCTACCAGGCGGAAAGCGCGAAGACCGACGCCCTGACGCGTCTGCCCGATACGCTCGCGAAGGCGAAAGCCGCGGCAAAGGGCGACGAATGGCTGAAAACCATGCTCCCCGCCGAGATCCTGAACGCCTACTGCAAAGACTGACCTGTATTTTCGAAAATAAACGCGAAAGGAGGGACGGAGCATGGATCTCAAAGAACAGTCGTACAGCGTTCTCGTCGTCTCGTCGTCCGAAAAGTTCAATTCCGCGCTCACGGAATACTTCTCCGTCCCTACCTTCACGCCGGTACAGACGGTTTCGGGCATCAGCGTCGCGAAGCGGGCGCTGGTCGAGCGCGCCTTCGACTTCGTCGTGGTGAACTCCCCCGTCGGGGAGGACGTCGGGATCCGCTTCTCGATCGACACCGTCACGTCGTGCGACTCGGTGGTCCTGTTCCTTTCCAAGACCGAACAGTTCGATCTCGCGTTTGAAAAACTCGCCGAACACGGCGTCTTTCTGCTCCAAAAACCCATCTCGCGCCCGGTCTTCTCGATCGCGCTCGACTGGCTGATCAGCGCGCGCGAAGGGCTGCGCAAGAACCGCACCAAGACCCTCTCGATCGAGGAAAAGATGAACGAGATTCGTCTTGTCAACCGCGCGAAATGGCTGCTGATCAGCGAACTGAAGATGACCGAGCCCACCGCCCATCGCTATATCGAAAAGCAGGCGATGGATCGCTGTATCCCCCGCAAAATGATTGCCGAGGAAATCATCAAAACCTACGGCTGACCTTCGACAAACGGGCAACGCAAAAAAACGATGCGGGCGCGCCGAACGGCGCGCCCGCTTTTTGTATGCAATACTATTCTTGCCCTTCCCCGGCGGCTTGGATCGCCTCTTTTCGGTGGGCGAGGTGGATGCCGATATGCCCGACGCCGAGCAGAAGCGCGGAGACGAGCAGGACGACGTTCCCGCCGTAGACGGCGAGCAGAAGGAACGCGAGCACCGGGAGCGTCGCGCCGGCGACCGGGACCCCGAGCAGGGGACGGTAGAAATCAAGCATCGTTCGAGGGCTCTTAAAGTAGCGGATCCAGAAGACCTCGTAGAGCAGCATGGCGATCAGCGACGCCAAAAGCCAAAGCGACCAGAGCGTCAGAGGAAAGCGCGGATTGAAGTCGGCAAAAATCACGGCGACAACGGTGACCAGCACTTCCCCGACCCGCTCGAAGGCGAGCAGTACCCGGCTCTCGTTCTTCGCGTATAACCCGTAGTTCTCCGGCTGCCGCTTCGTCCACAGGAAGTTGGGAACGAAAAGCAGGAGCAGCCAGATCAAACCGACGTACGAAAACCCGAAACGCACCCCGCACACCCCCTCTCGTCTTGATTATAGCACAAATCTTTCAAAAGTAAAGAGAGTGAAAGGAGAACGCCAACTTTCTTGGAAGAAAGTTGGTCAAAGAACTTCATTCCGGAAATGAAGATTGCGGCACTCATTCTTCGTGCCGCGGGTTCAAAAACACAACTGCGCCGGTTCGTTTTGCTTCGTTTCCGGGGCGTCGAAGAGGCCGCCCCCTACCGCTGCGCGAGATAGAACGCATCGCACTGTCGGTTGCGCGAGCGTCCCCCTCTCATTTGACTTTTCTCTTTCAATCGTGTATAATAGTACACGCACCCGACTGACGCAACGTCGGGAAAAGGAGTATAAAATGTCGGAAAACAAAAAAGAGTGCTTTTGCAAAAAGAATTGGAAACTGCCGGTCGGGGCGCTGCTCCTCGTATTATTCCTCGTTCTGATCGTATTGCTCAAGACGGTCGACGTCGCGCTTGACACGGAGACCGGGAAAGAGATCGGTCTTTCGTCCTTAAACTTCGCCGTGCGGGACGCGATCGGCGTTCATTTGCGTTTCTACGACGTGACCGAATACTTCGGCTACCTGGCGATCGCGCTTGCCGCGGGCTTCGCGATCTGGGCGGCGGTGCGCTTCTTCACCTCGCGTTTCAGCCTTCGCAAAATGGGCTTTGACTTCGTGGTGCTCGCCTGCCTTTACGCCGCGGTGATCCTCTTCTATCTTCTGTTCGAGATCGCCGTGATCAACTACCGCCCGCTGCTGCTCGACGGCACGACCCCCGAGGCGTCCTTCCCCTCTTCGCACACGATGCTCTCGATCACGGTCTTCGTCTCGGCGGCGCGGATCCTCTACCGCCGCTTCGCCCTGCGCGTTTCCCCCGTGCTCTTCTCGCTCCCCTTCTATCTGCTCGCGGCGTTCGTTACGGTCGCGCGACTCCTGTCCGGCGTGCATTGGCTGACCGATATCGTCGGCGGCGTCCTGCTCGCTTCTGCGCTGCTCTTCCTCTTCTCCTTCTTCTCCGATCGCGTCCCGATCGAGACCGACGAAAAGAAAGAGCAGAACGAAGAACCCGCTCCCGCCGAATAAAAAACGACAAAAAAGAACGCCCCCCGTCGGGGGCGTTTTCGTTTTTACTGTTTGGAGATGAAGCGCTTCCAGCGAGCGAGACAGAGTACCAGAGCGAGCGTACCGACGGCGGCGATCACGAGCCACGCGATCACGGTGGCGTGCCAACCGAACGCCTCGCTGTAGACCGCGACGCCGTAGCCCGAGATCGCGACGCCGACGTAGGTCGCCGAATTCAGGAGCCCCGCGACCGTCGACACGATCCCGGCGGACGCGAAACGGTGCGGGACGCGGGTCGTCAGGATGTGGTTGATTGCCTGGATCCCGCTCATCGCGAGAGCAAGCAGTATAACGGTCAAAA
>CACYZS010000152.1 GCA_902778985.1 uncultured Ruminococcus sp. | reverse complement strand
TAGAGGATGCGGCGCTGACCGGGTTTCATACCGTCGCGGACGTCGGGCAGGGCGCGGCTCGTGATGACGCTCATCGAATACTCGATGAACGCCGTCTTGAGTTCCTTCTCCATGTTGCGCCCGAGGATCTTTTGCTCCGGGAAGGAAATATCTTCGGTATTATTCGGTTTTCTTTCCATCGTTTATCCCTTCCTTTCGGTCAGACGTCCAGGTTGACGGCGAATTTCGCGTTCTTCTCGATGAAGAGCCGGCGCGGCTCGACCTGATCGCCCATCAGGGTCGAAAACGCTTCGTCGCAGGCGATCGCGTCGTTGATCTCGACTTTGAGCAGCGTCCGATAGGTCGGATCCATCGTGGTCTCCCAGAGTTGTTCGGGATCCATTTCACCGAGACCTTTGTAGCGCTCGGCTTCGGACTGCGGTCCGAGTTCGGCGATGATCCGGTCGCGCTCCGCGTCGTTGAAGGCGTACTTGACGATCTTCCCGCGGTGCACCTTATAAAGCGGCGGTTGGGCAAGGTAAACGTGCCCGTCCTCGATCAACTGTTTCATGTGGCGGAAGAAGAAGGTCAGGAGCAGGATCCGGATGTGCGAGCCGTCGACGTCGGCATCCGCCATAATGATGATCTTGCCGTAACGGAGTTTCGCGATGTCGAAGTCCTCGCCGATCCCGCAGCCGAGCGCCTGAATGATCGGGATCAGCGACTGGTTGGCGTAGACCTTGTCGAGCCGCGCCTTTTCGACGTTCAGGACCTTGCCGCGAAGCGGCAGGATCGCCTGGAAGCGGCTGTCGCGTCCGTCCTTTGCCGATCCTCCTGCGGAATCCCCCTCGACCAGGTACAGTTCGGTCAGTTCGGTGCGCCGCTCCTGGCAGTCGGCGAGTTTGCCGGGCAGGGTAGAGCCCTCGAGGACCGATTTGCGCCGCGTCATTTCGCGCGCTTTTCTGGCGGCTTCTCTGGCTCTTGACGCCGCGAGCGCCTTCTCGATGATCAGTTTGCCCGACGCCGGGTTCTCTTCGAGATACTCGGCGAGTTTGACGTTCATCATGTTCTCGACCAGCGTCCGGATCTCGGAGTTGCCGAGTTTGGATTTGGTCTGCGACTCGAACTGCGCGTCCTCCATCTTGATCGAGATGACGGCGGTGATGCCCTCGCGGACGTCCTCGCCCGAGAGGTTCTTGTCCGAATCCTTCAGGGCGCCGATCCGTCTGGCGTAATCGTTCAGCACGCGCGTCAGGGCGGAGCGGAAACCGGTCTCGTGGGTACCGCCCTCGATGGTGGTCATACTGTTGGCGAAACTGATGACCGTTTCGTTGTAACTGTCGTTATACTGGATCGCGACCTCGGCGGACGGGAGCGATTTGCCGGTCGTCATATAGATAATGTCGGGGTGGATCCGCTCGCAGTGCTTTAAGGTGTTCAGATAATCGACGTAACTGGCGATCCCGCCCTCGTAGTGCAGGTCGTCGCTCCGCTCCATGTCGGGGCGGGTGTCTTCCAGAATGATCCGCACCCCGGCGTTCAGAAACGCCTGCTCGCGCATCCGGTTCAGCAGCGTGTCGTAGTCGAACTCGAGCACCTCGAAGATCTCGCCGTCGGGCTTGAAGGTGACGCTGACGCCGTGGTCCTCGGTCTCGCCCTCACAGGCAAACGGCCGGGCGACCTCGCCGCGCGTGAACCGCTCGGAATATTTCTGTCCGTTGTGGCAGGAGACGACTTCCATCCATTCGGACAGGGCGTTCGCGACCGACGCGCCGACGCCGTGAAGACCGCCGGCGACCTTGTAGCCGCCGTCGCCGAATTTACCGCCCGCGTGCAGTTTGGTATAGACGACCTCGAGCGTGGGCAGCCCGGTCTGGGGGTTGACGCCCCCGGGGATCCCGCGTCCGTTGTCCTTTACCGTGACCGATCCGTCGGGGTTCAGGGTGACGCGCACCGTGTCGCAGACCCCCGATTGCACCTCGTCGATCGCGTTGTCAACGATCTCGTATACGAGATGGTGAAGTCCGCCCGCCGACGTCGTCCCGATATACATACCGGGTCGTTTGCGGACCGCTTCCAAGCCTTCCAGTACGCGGATATTACTGTCCTCGTACTCTTTGGGCTCGAGATCAACGTCTTCTGTTTCGGTCACGAGGTCTTTCAGTTCTTCGGTCATGGTCGTCTCTTCCTTTCGATTATATAACCGTTTCGTTCAATCGTCTGAATCGCTCTCGAGCCGCGCCCGGAGCGCAGCCGTGGAGAGCAGGGAAAACAGGATCCGGCAGTTCTTTTCTTTTTCGCCGGACACCAGCAGGACGCTGCGCGGCAGTTCGCCCCCGGCGCAGTCGGAGATAATCTTTTTCTTCTCGGCGTCCGACAAAAACCGTCGCGAGATCGACGCGACCGTCATGGCGTCAAAGTCGAAGAACGCCACCAGATCGCGCACCCGGACCGTTTCGCCGTTGCCGATGTGCAGGTACATCACGGGCTACTTTCCCCCTTCGGCGTTTGTTCGGTGAAGATCCCGTCCCTGACCCCGATCATATTGACCGCCCGGGGATCAAAACCCCCGGATTCGCAAGCCGTCAGGATCACCTGTCGGTCTCCCGTCTCGCGCAGAACGTACCCCCGTCTGGTCTCGTCGAGTTCGCTCATCACGTCGTCGAAGAGGAAAACGGGATATTCGCCGGTCTCGTCGCGGCAGACTTCGCCTTCCGCCAGTTTTAAAGCAAGCACCGCCGATCGCTGCTGCCCCTGCGAGGCGTAAGCGCGGGCGGACAGTCCGTTGACCGTGATCCCGACGTCGTCCCGGTGCGCGCCGAACAGGGAACACCCGGCGGCGATCTCTCTGTTTCTGTTCTCCGAAAAGAGTTTGCGGTAGGACGAGCGGATCTCCTCTTCGGTTTCTCCCGCCGCCTCGCTTTCGTAGGAGAGCGTCAGTTTTTCGCGCCCGCCCGAAAGGTCGGTCAAGAGGGCGGCTGCGTGCGGGGAAAGTCGTTTGATATACCGGATCCGGTACGCGGCGATCTGTGCCGCCACGTCGGAGAGCCGTTCGGTCCAACTGTCAAGTTCCTCTGCGTCGTAGCGGAACCCTTTCTGCGTTTCTTTCAAGAGGCAGTTGCGGTTCTCGAGGATCTTATTGTAATCGTCGCAGAGTTTTAAGTAGATCGGGCGGCATTGGGAGATCGCGATATTCAGAAAAGCCCGTCTTTCCTGCGGCGCCCCTTTGACCAGCGACAGATGTTCGGGGCAGAACAGGACCGCCCGGAAATTGCCGATCATTTCGGAGAGTTTGACCGGCGCGCCGTTTTTTAAGCGTTTGCGCGATCCTTCATAGTAACGGTATTCCAGCGTCTTTTCGGTCTTTTCGGAGCAGTACGAGATCCCGATGCGGAACCCCTTTTCCCCGAACTTGACCAGATCTTCGTCGCCCGAACCCCGGTAACTCTTGCCGCGGGCAAACAGATAGATACATTCGAGCGCGTTGGTTTTGCCCTGCGCGTTCTCTCCGTATAGCAGATTGACGCCGGGAACGAACTCCAGGCGGGCGGTTCGGATATTCCGATAATTCTCCGCCGTCAGCGTCAACAGGTTCATACTGCCGCCCTCACCGGTTGTCGATTATTCTTCTTCCGCCGTCGGCTGTTCGTTCATTCTGACCGGCAGGATCATGTAGAAGTAACGGAAGCCGTCTTTTTCGTCCCATTCCTCTTCGACCGGCTCGACCGTGATGGACTGCGTCGGGCTCTTCAAGGTCATATAGATCCGTTT
>CACYZS010000151.1 GCA_902778985.1 uncultured Ruminococcus sp. | reverse complement strand
CGCTCGACCGTCTCGCCGCGGCGCGCCAGATCCATCAGTTTGCGCCCGCCGACCTTGATCGCCGAGTACATGGGCGGGATCTGTTCGATCTTTCCGCAAAAGCGCGGCAGGATCGCCGCTACCGCCGCTTCGTCCGGGATCACGTCGGAGGTTGAAAGCACCGTTCCGGTCCTGTCCTCGGTATCGGTGGTCGTGCCGAGCGTCAGGATCGCGCGGTAGTGCTTGTCGGACTCGGCAAGGAACTCCGCCGCCTTGACCGCCCGCCCGATCAGCACCGGCAGCACGCCCGACGCGAGCGGATCGAGCGTCCCGGTGTGCCCCGCCTTGTCCGCGCCGAAAAGCCGCCGGATCTTCGATACGGCGGTGTGGGACGTGATGCCCTCGGGCTTATTGACGACGATCAGACCGCTTATCTCCATGCGTCGATCCTTTCCGGTCGGTTCAAACGGGCGTTGTAAACAATTCTTTACAAACGCGGTCGGGGGCGCGGAACCGTCCCCGTTTGGTGGTTTCGTAGTGTTTTCAGTATATCATATTTTCTTTTTTCTTGCAAGAATTCGCTCGGAAAAACCTTGATATTTTTTAAACAATGTTGTATAATACGAGAAAAAGGATCCCCGACGGACGGGGAGATCGAAGGGAGAAAGATATGAAAGCAGTTATCACCGTCATCGGACGGGACAAGGTCGGCATCATCGCGACGGTCTCGGTCGCCTGTTCGGGCTTCGGCGTCAACATCGTCGACATCAGCCAGACCGTCCTCGACGGCTACTTCGCTATGATCATGCTGGTCGAACTCGGCGGCATGAAGGAGAGTTCCTTCCTCGAGTTCTCTGCGGCGCTGAAAAAGATCGGCGAAGAGAACGCGGTGGATATCCGGGTGATGCACGAGGACATCTTCAACTCGATGCACAGGATCTGACGCCGGGAGAATACAAATGCTGAACATACAGGACGTTTTGGAAACCGTCCGCATGATCCGGGAAGAGAACCTCGACGTGCGGACCGTAACGATGGGGATCTCGCTTTTCGACTGCGTCAGCGACGACCGCGCGCGGCTTGAAAGCAAGATCTACGACAAACTGACCAAGACCGCCGAGCGGTTGGTCCCGGTCGCCGAGGAGATCGAGGCGGAGTACGGGATCCCGATCGTGAACAAGCGGATCTCGGTCACCCCGCTGTCGCTCGTGGCGCCCGGCGCGTCGAGCGAGGATTTCGTGCGGCTTGCCGAGGTGCTTCAGCGCGCCTCGTCGTCGCTCGGCGTGAACTTTATCGGCGGCTACTCGGCGTTCGTGCAGAAGGGTATGACGCGCGGCGCGGAAGCCCTGATCGCGTCGATCCCCGAGGCGCTCGCCGTGACCGAGAACGTCTGTTCCTCGGTGAACGTCGCCTCGACCAAAGCCGGGATCAACATGGACGCCGTTCTTCTGATGGGGCAGATCGTGAAAGAGACCTCGCTTCGCACCGCCGACCGCGACTCGCTCGGGTGCGCGAAACTGGTCGTGTTCGCGAATATGCCGGAGGACAACCCGTTCATGGCGGGCGCGGTCCACGGGATCGGCGAACCCGATTCGGTCATCAACGTCGGCGTCAGCGGGCCGGGCGTGGTCGCCGCCGCCGTGCGCGAAGCCGGCAACTGCGACTTCTCGACGCTCGCCGAAACGGTGAAGCGCATCGCGTTCAAGATCACCCGCGTCGGGCAACTGGTCGCCACCGAAGCGGCGAAGCGGCTCGGGGTTCCCTACGGGATCGTCGACCTGTCGCTCGCGCCGACGCCCGCGGCGGGCGACTCGGTCGCGGAGATCCTCGAAAACATGGGTCTGGAACGCTGCGGCACGCACGGCACGACGGCAGCGCTCGCGCTGCTCAACGACGCGGTGAAAAAGGGAGGCGTGATGGCGTCGGGACACGTCGGCGGACTGTCCGGCGCGTTCATTCCGGTCTCGGAGGACCGCGGCATGATCGACGCCGTGAAAGCCGGGACGCTCTCGCTCCAGAAACTCGAAGCGATGACCGCCGTCTGCTCGGTGGGTCTTGATATGATCGCCGTTCCGGGTGACACCACCGCCGAGACCATCGCGGGCATCATCGCCGACGAGATCTCGATCGGCGTGGTCAACAACAAGACCACCGCCGTCCGCCTGATCCCGGTTGCCGGAAAGGGCGTGGGGGAGGTTGCTAATTTCGGAGGATTGCTCGGCTATGCGCCGATTATGGATCTGAAAGCGGAATCCTGCGCGACGTTCGTGAACCGGGGAGGAAGAATCCCGGCTCCGATCCACTCTCTTAGAAACTGACGGGCAGGTGCCGCGCCCCCGCGCGGCACAATGATATACGGAACGCCGCGTTCCGCATGATATAATTCCCGGGGCGAGCCCCGGGAATTATGATATATTGCTCGCTCGGCTCGCAACAGGATATACCGCCCGGCGTTTTCGTCGGGCGGCAAGGCTGTTACCGGGGAACGCTTGCCGGCACGGGCGGCGCAAACTTCAACCCTTTGTTGAAGTTCTTTGCCGCGACCTTTCCACACCACGCCCGCGCGGGAGACGCGGGTGTGCCCGAAAGAAAGCACGCGGTTTTTCCGTGTCTACCAATATAAAGCGGTGCTTGCCAAGAGCGGTGATCGCCGTCGGAACTTGACTTCGCGGGCGGGGGCGTGGTATACTGGTATTGCATTATTTGTAAACAGATGGAAGAAACGAGATGAAACCGTTTTTCGGGATCGATATTACGACCGACAAAAAGAACGAAACGCAAAACGCCGATCAATTCCTCGTTCAAAAGCCTTCCGCCGCGGCGGAAAAGAAGAACTCCATGTTCTTCGACGACGCCCTTGACGCGTTCAAAGACGCCATGAAAGCCGAAGTCAAAAAGACGAACCTGTTCGGCTGCGCGGGGATGGCGGGGCTCTATTCTCTTGTTTTCTTTCTCGTTTGCGTTGCCGCCCGGTGGCAGAACGGACCGAACCCCGACGGATGGTGGTGGGCGCTGGCAATCGGGCTCGGGTGCGCGGCGCTTGCCGCCGTTCTGGCGGCGCTGGGGTGGCGCTGCGGGAAGTATGAAGCCAAGTGGGACGATCTCGAAAACGAGACGGAACAGGTCGACGACTCGATAACCGAGATCTACCGGGAACTCGGCGTTCCGCAGTCCGCAAAATCGGTGGAAGCGCTCGGGTTCTTCTATCGCGTGAAGAACGGTGAATTGCGTCCCTGCAAAGCCGAGTGGGATCAAAGCCGACTCTACTACGGGTACACGTTCAAGGGATACGTCCGCGGCGGGCGGCTTTGCCTCGCGTGTCTGGACGGGGTTTTCGCGCTGCCGCGGAACGAGATCAAGGCGATCAGAACGATCCGGAAAAGGATCGTCCTGCCCATGTGGGCAAAAGACGAGCCCATCACCGACGAAAAGTTCAAACCCTATCAACTCAAAGAGGACGAATACGGAAACGTTTGCGCCAAATGGTATCACGTGCTGGAGTTCGAGCACGACGGCGAAGCCTGGGGGATCTGGTTCCCGAACTACGAACTCCCGGCGTTTGAAAAACTCACGGGGCTGAAAGCGGACGCGCAAAACACGCCGTGTAAAGATTTATTTACATTAAAGACCGACGATTGAAAAGAGCGGGAGAACGAGAATGAAACCTTTTTTCGGAAACGATCGGACGACCGACAAAAAGAACGATTATATGAACGCGGAGCCGTTTCTTGTCGCGACGCCGCCCGCACAGGCGAGCCGGATGCAGGAACTGTCGGGCGAGGCGGTTGACG
>CACYZS010000150.1 GCA_902778985.1 uncultured Ruminococcus sp. | reverse complement strand
CACGGTCAGGGCGGAGAAGTGCGCGAGGATATAGATCGCGAAGCCGAGGAGCAAAAAGTCGTCGATCGCCGAATCGAGGACCGGCGTCGGCTTGACGATCGCGTAGAGCAGGTTGGGAAGCGAGACCGAGAGGGTGAGCAGAAGCGAGATCATACCGACCGCGGTATAGAGCGTCCAGATCGGACGGTCGAGCGCGATCCGCGCCTCGCACAGGAAGAAGAGCGCGACCGAAAGGAACGCCGCCTGGGACGCGATCTTGACGTCGGCGTTCATCGGGAGCGCGAAGTCGAAGTAGAGGAACAGGGTATAGAAGAGCGCGAGCAGCGAGATCGACATCGCGCCGAAGGCGTGGACGGCGTTCAATACCTGCCGTTTCGCCACCGAGAAGATCGAGCAGGTCGCCGCGATCCCGCCGAACAGCGCCGTCGCGAGGCAGAAGATCACGCCCTGCAGCGAGACAGAGCCGTTCGCGAGCCGCGCGCCGAGCGAGGTCAGGTGGAGTTCAAACACCCGGAAGAGCGAGAACGCCAGGACCAGCACGCCGGTCAGCGCGACCGAAAAGATCACCGGCAGTCCCTTGCCGGGGTTCTTGATCTCCAGTTTGCCTTTCAGGGGCGCCAGTTGGGTAAGCAGAAGGATCACCCCGATCACCGTCGCCAGCCGCGAGATCTCGTGGGGCATAGAGTGCAGGGCGAAATACCCGAACTCCCGGTCAAAGCCCGGCGAGAGCAGAGCAACGCTCCGCAACACGACTACCGCCGCCGTCAGAAGAACGGTCAGCGTCAGATAGAGCCGGAAGATCCGTTTGGTCTTTTCCATCATAACGAGGTCTGTTCCTTTCGTATCGGATCCGGGGGAACCCCGGTAAAAGGTCCGAGTGGGTATACATATACTATTGTAACCCAAATTTGTGAACAGATTGTAACCAAAAGGGGCGTCGGGGCGATTTCTTCCTTCTTTTTTTGCGTACACGGGGGCGCGCGCCCACGCGTGCGCGAAGGGGAAGGGGGCAGGGAAGCCCGCCAACCGCTCCCGAAGCGCCCCTTTTTGCCTCGTTTTGGTTAAAAATTGGTACAGTTGCACAAAAACGGTAGAGAAAAACACCCGAAATTTCTACACGCGTCCGCGTAATTTTTTTTTGAAACGATTGATTTTTTTCCGTAAATGCTATATAATAGTCAGGCTTGATATGCGATGAAGCGAGAGGTTGCTGCTGAAAAGCAGGGAATTTTCGTGGAGTATGTCCGATTGAACGGGCGAAAAAACAAGTGCGGAGATCCGCAAACCGTGTCTTTTCGTCGGGCGGATCCGTCCTTTTTATGCGGCGGACGGATTCCCCGTTTTCCTTCGGGCGTGAAAGATACGCCCGGCACGGTGTGAAAGAAGTCGCCCTCCCAAAAATCAAGAAGGAGGAACAACCAAATGGCAAACGAGAAACTCAGAGTGAGACTGAAGAGTTACGATCACACCCTTGTCGACGCCGCAGCGGCAAAGATCGTGGAGATCGCGAAACGGAACGGCAACGCCGTGTCCGGCCCCATCCCGCTTCCTACCGAGAAGGAGATCATCACGATCCTTCGCGCGGTGCACAAGTACAAGGACAGCCGGGAACAGTTCGAGCGTCGCACTCACAAGAGACTTGTTGACATTCTCAACCCGCAGGCGAAGACGGTCGAGGCGCTGATGAGCGTCGAACTCCCCGCCGGTGTGGAGATCGAGATCGAGAACAAGTAAGGAAACCCCGCCGGCACGCGCCGGACAAACCACGCCTCGTGGTCAAGTTGACGGACCGGGCAACCGGAAATCCAACCGTCAACCAATAACCGAAAGTGAGGAAGAACATGAAAAAAGGCATTATCGGCAAGAAACTCGGTATGACGCAGATCTTCGACGAGATCGGGAACGTCATCCCCGTCACCCTGATCGAAGCGGGTCCCTGCGCCGTGACGCAGAAGAAGACCGCCGACAAGGACGGCTACGACGCCCTGCAACTCGCGTTTGGCGATTGCTCGGAGAAGAAACTCAACAAACCCGAGAAGGGGCACCTCGCCAAAACCGGCGTTTCCCCGAAAAGACATCTCAAGGAATTCCGTCTTGAGGACTGCTCCGCTGTGAACGCGGGCGACGTGATCACCGTCGATACCTTCGCCGTCGGCGAAAAGGTCGACATCACCGGGATCACCAAGGGCCGCGGCTACACCGGTTCGATCAAGAGATGGAACCACCACGTGCTCAAGATGACGCACGGTACCGGCCCCGTACACCGCGAGGTCGGCTCGATGGGCGCGAACTCGTCGCCCTCCCGCGTTTTCAAAAATAAGAAGATGGCGGGGCAGTACGGAAACGAGCAGGTCACGATCCTGAACCTTTCCGTCGTGAAAATCGATTCCGAAAAGAACCTGATCGCCGTGAAGGGCGCCGTTCCCGGTTCGCGGGGCGGGATCGTCTTCATCCGTGATTCGGTGAAAGCATAACGGAAGGAGGAAGTTACAATGCCTAATATGAAAGTTGTTGATATGGCGGGCAAGGAAGTCGGCAAGATCAAACTCTCCGACGACGTGTTCGCTGCAGAAGTCAGATCCGATATCCTCCATACCGCTGTCCGGGCATTCCTGCTCAACCAGAGACAGGGAACCCAGTCCACTCTTACCCGCACCGAGGTTTCGGGCGGCGGGAAGAAGCCCTGGAGACAGAAGGGCACCGGCCACGCAAGACAGGGTTCCACCCGCGCTCCTCAGTGGACGCACGGCGGCGTGGCGCTCGGTCCGAAGCCCCGTTCCTACCGCATCGATCTCGACAAGCGCACCAAACGCGCTGCCGTGATCTCCGCCCTCTCGGGCAAACTCGCGGCGAAGGAACTCGTGATCGTCGACGCGGTCAAACTTGACGACTACAGCACCAAGACCATGGTCGGTATGTTCGCCGCTCTCGAAGCGGACAAGAAGCCGATGCTCGTCCTCGACTCGATCGACGAGCGCGTGATCAAGAGTTGCGCCAACGTTCCCGGCGCGAAGGTCTCGCACTTCTTCGGCGGCGAGAACGCCGTGGGCGAGAAGATCGTCTGCTCCGACGTCAACGTCTACGACATTCTGAACAGCGGCAAACTGATCCTGACCCGTGCCGCTGCCGAAAAGATCCAGGAGGTGTACGGCAAATGAAACTTGCATCCGATATCATCAGACGGCCTCTGATCACCGAAAAGAGCATGGACCTCGCCTCCAAGAAGCGCTACTGCTTCGAGGTTGAGAAGTCCGCTACCAAACCCGAGATCGCCGCTGCGGTCGAGGAGATGTTCGGCGTCAAGGTCGAGAAGGTCAACACCGTCAACGTGAAATCCAAGCCGAAGCGCATGGGCGTTCACGCCGGTACCACCAGAACGTGGAAGAAAGCGGTCGTGATCCTCACCGAGGATTCCAAGACCATCGCCTTCTTCGACAGTCTGAACTAATGGGAGGAGAAGCGTAAATGGCTACCGTTAAGTATAAGCCGACAACTCCGTCGCGCAGAAATATGCAGGCGCCTTCCTTCGAAGAGGTGACCAAGTTCTCTCCCGAAAAGAGTCTGATCACCAAAAAGAAGAAGACCGCAGGCAGAAACAGTTACGGTCGGATCACCGTCCGTCATCACGGCGGCGGGAACAAGCAGAAGTACCGTATCATGGACTTCAAGCGTCAGGACACCGAGCCCGCGAAGGTCATCGGCGTCGAGTACGATCCCAACCGCACCGCGTATATCGCGCTGCTTGAGAACGAAGCCGGCAAGAAGAGTTATATCATCGCTCCCGTCGGACTGAAGGACGGCGACGTCGTCTTCTCGGGCG
>CACYZS010000149.1 GCA_902778985.1 uncultured Ruminococcus sp. | reverse complement strand
TCGCTCGGGGCGAAAAAGGTTCTCGAACTCTTCGACGAAGAGGAGAAGGAGAACGGCAAGCGTGAACTTACGGCGGAGTGCCGTTTCTGCGATAAGAAATACCGTTTTACCGAAAAAGATTTCCGGTTCGCGCCGGGATCGGACGACGAAAGCAAAGGAGAACCGAAATGAAGCAACTGAAGGGAAACGCGGTCGTCGGTCAGTCGGGCGGTCCGACCGCCGCCATCAACGCAAGCCTTGCCGGCGTGATCCGGGGCGTATCGGCGCATAGAGACCTGATCCCCGAACTTTACGGGATGCGGAACGGGATCGAAGGGTTCTTATCTTCCGATTGCGTGTCGCTGCTCCCGCTTTTTGAAGACGAAAAGCGGCTCCGCCAACTGGAACAGACGCCCGCCGCCGCACTCGGCTCCTGCCGGAAGAAACTGCCCGATCCCAAGAAGGACAGGGCGTTCTTCGACGATCTGATCGCGCGCTTCCGCGAGAAGGATATCCGCTATTTCTTCTATATCGGCGGCAACGATTCGATGGACACCGTCGCGAAACTCTCTGCGTACCTCGAGACCGTCGATTACGAGATGCGCGTGGTCGGGATCCCGAAGACCATCGACAACGACCTTGCCGACACCGACCACACCCCGGGCTTCGGCTCGGCTGCGAAATACGTCGCGGTCACGCTCTCCGAGATCGTCCGCGACTGCGCCGTTTACCGTGTTCCCGCCGTCACCATCGTCGAGATCATGGGACGGGACGCCGGTTGGCTGACCGCCTCCGCAGCGCTTCCCGGAGCCGTCGGTGCGGAAGGCGTGGATCTGATCTATCTCCCCGAGCGTCCGTTTACCTTCGAGCAGTTCACGGAAGACCTGCAAAACGCCTTCAAACGCCACCCCAACCTCGTCGTGGCGATCTCCGAGGGGATTCGTTCGCCCGAAGGACGGTATATCGGCGAGGGCGCGCAGAGCGGCGCCGCCGACGCCTTCGGGCACAAGTATCTTGCCGGAGCGGGCAAAGTGCTGGAAGGGTTCGTCAAGGAGACCTTCGGCTGCAAGGTCCGTTCGTTTGAACTCTCTCTGCCGCAACGGTGCGCGGCGCACCTGGCGTCGGACACGGATCTGACCGAGGCTTCGCTTCTCGGCTCTTCCGCCGTTTCCGCGGCGACCGAAGGGAAGAGCGGCGCGATGGCGGCGCTCGAACGAGTCTCGGATAAGCCCTATCAATGCTCGGTCGTTTTCCGTCCCGTCGCGGGAATCGCCAACGCGATCCGGAAGGTGCCTGACGAGTTCATCAATCGGGCGGGCAACGGGATCACCCCCGCCGGGATCGCATATCTGCGCCCGCTGATCTGCGGAGAACGGACGCTCGAATATAAAGACGGGCTTCCGATTCATGTCATAATCTGACCTTATTTCAGGGCAGACAGCATTTGCGGCAAAAAAGCGACCGACGTTTTGTCGGTCGCTTGCGTTTATAATCGGGAATTCTGAAAGTATGGTTTACTGCCGGCGGGGTTTGTTCAGGATCGAAAGGATATCGTCGAGATCGATCTCGTCTTCAAAGGGCGGTTTCGGCAGGCTTGCCGGACGCGTCGGTCGGCTCGTTTGCGTCTACGTCGGTTACGGCGCCGTCTTCGGCGTTCTCCGCAGTATCGTCGGCGGAGTGGTGAAGGGACTTGTCTTTATCAAAGCCGGTTGCGATGATCGTGATGCGAAGTTCGTCCTGCAGATTGGGGTCGAAGGCGGCGCCCCAGATGATGTTGGCGTCGGGATGCGCTGCGTTCGCGATCATACTGGACGCGAGGTACACGTCGTCGAGCGAAATGTCGGGGGCGGCGGTAAAGTTGACAAGAACGCCGGTCGCGCCCGAGATCGAAGTTTCAAGCAAGGGGGAAGAGATCGCGGTGGTGGCGGCGATCGCGGCTTTGTCCTCGCCGCGTCCGGTACCGACGCCCATGTGGGCGAACCCGGCGTCCTTCATGACCGAGACCACGTCGGCAAAGTCAACGTTGACGAACCCGGGGATATTGACGATCTCGGAAACGCTCTGCACGCCCTGACGAAGAACGTCGTCGGCGGTCTCAAAGGCAGTCGCGAGCGTGATTTTTCCTTCGGAAACCTGTTTCAGCCGTTCGTTCGGAATGACGATCAGCGAGTCGACGTACTGACGAAGCACCTCGATGCCCGCGTCGGCTTGCGTCATACGGCGCTTACCCTCGAACAGGAAGGGCTTGGTCACGATCCCGATGGTCAGGATATTCATTTCCTTCGCGATCTTTGCGATGACGGGAGCCGCACCGGTCCCGGTGCCGCCGCCCATACCGGTCGTCACGAAGACCATATCCGCGCCCTCGAGAAGGTGGCGGATATCTTCGATGCTCTCCTCCGCGGAACGGCGACCGATCTCGGGATCGGAGCCGGCGCCCCGTCCGTTCGTGATCTTTTCGCCGATCACGAGTTTCTGAGACGCACTCGAGAAGGAAAGGACCTGCGCGTCGGTGTTGACGGCGATGAAATCCACACCGCGGATATTCGTGGAGATCATACGGTTCACGGCGTTGTTACCGCCGCCGCCGATACCGACGACCTTGATTTTGACACCGTTATCAATGACTTCGTTGTACTCAAACGCCATTGGAAACACCTCCGCAAAAGAATGGTCGGAAACAATATAGTTCTACAATGATATAATACAAAATATTGCGTTCTTTTGCAAGAGGTCGCCTCTATTATTCACATTTTGTTAACATCTACATTCAAATTAGCAATTTATTATAAGGCAGAACTATGAATAGTCGACTAAACTCGGGCAGAGGCGACCGATTTCGCGAAGGATCACGGACTCGGTTTCGGGCACCCGGAACCGGGATAGATTAGCCTTCATTCGCTCCCTTTCGTCCCCGTCGGAGAGCAGTTTCGACAGATCCTTTGTCAGTCGGTCGGGCGTCAGTTCCCGGTCCGGCACCAGGATCGCCGCACCTGACTTTTGTAGTTCCGCCGCGTTCTTGGTCTGGTGGTCTCCCGCCGCCGCCGGATACGGCACCAGGATCGCGGGAACGCCCGCCGCGGCGATCTCGGATACCGTCATGGCGCCCGCGCGGCAAACCACAGCGTCCGCCGCCGTCAGACGGAGCGGCATATCGTCAATATAAGGCGTCCTTTGATAGCGTCCGTTCGGGCGGTAAACGTCCGTTTTCTCCCGTTTTGCTCCAGTCGCGTGCAGGACGGTCAGCGTCGGAAACGCCGAGAGCAGACGAGGAATCGCTCCCTCGACCGTTTCGTTCAGTTTTTGTGCGCCGAGACTGCCCCCGAAAACGAGTAGATACAGCGTATTTTTCGTAAGTCCGAGTTTCCTTCGCGCTTCGTCTCTGTTGAGTATAGAAAACTCGTGCCGAAGCGGGTTTCCCGAGACGATGGTTCTGCCTGAGCGTTTGAAGTCTTTTGCTGCCGAGGGAAAATGGATCAGGGCAAGATCGACGTGTCGTGCGAGAAGTCGTGCGGCGACGCCGGCACGGGCGTTGGATTCGTGCAGAACGGTTTTGATCCCGCGAGCGGACGCCGCGCGGAGCAAGGGATAGCAAACGTACCCTCCCGTTCCGATCACAAGATCGGGCTTTTCTTCCGAAAGGATCCTTGCGGCGACGCGAAACGACTTTATCAGCGCGACGCCCGCTTTCAGATTTGAGGGCGAGAGCGAGCGGCGCAGTCCCTTGACCGGAATGTGTCGGATCAGGTACCCGGCGCGGGTAACGAGGCGATTTTCCATCCCCTCGGGCGTACCGACGAAAACGATTGAAAGATTCGGGTTAGTTATTTTCAGTAGGTCGGCGATCGCGAGCGCCGGATTGATATGCCCGGCGGTCCCGCCGCAGGCGAACAGGATCTTCATAAACGGCTCCTTTCGGTTAGTCGATCGGGACTTCCCGCGAGATCGAGAGCAGGATCCCCATTTCAAAGAACAGCATCACGAGTGACGATCCGCCGTAACTGAAAAAGGGGAGCGAGATCCCGGTATTCGGGATGGTGTTGGTGACGACGGATAGGTTCAGAAGGACCTGCACCGCGATCTTCCCGGCGATGCCAAGCGCGACCAGGCGCGAGAACGGATCGTGGCAGCGCAGCCCCGATTTGACCGCCCGGAAAACGAAAAACGCAAACAGCGACACGACGCCCATAGCCCCGAGGAACCCGGTCTCCTCGCAGAGGATCGTGAAGATCATATCGTTTGCAGGTTCGGATACGTAACTGTATTTGAGGACGCTTGCCCCGAAGCCGCGCCCGAAAAAACCGCCGGAACCGATCGCCATCAACCCCTGCAGCGTCTGCCACCCGCCGTCGAGCGGGAATTGCTCGGGGTTCAGCCAGATCGTGATCCGGCGTTTGGTATAATCGGTCAGAAACGCGAACAGGGTGACGCCGACCCCGCACGCGCCGCCGAACGCCCCGATATACCGAAGCGAGATCCCCGAGAACAGCATCACGAGCAGTCCGATACTCCCGAGAATGATCAAACCCGACAGATGCTTTTGCAGAAGCACGAGGATACAGATCACTCCGATCAAAAGGAAGGGGATCAGCGTGCCGTACAGGAACGCGTTCTTTTTGTTCTTGCGGTCGAGCGCCCGCTCTGAGTTGTCGGCGTAGTAGCGGGCAAGGATCAGGATCAAAGTCGTTTTGGCAAACTCCGACGGCTGAAAGGTCAGAGGACCGAGCGCGATCCATCGCTGCGCGCCGTTTCCGGCGATCCCGATGGCTAACACCGCGAGGAGCAGAAGGATCGAAAGGGCGAAGAGCGTCGGCGCGATCCCGTACCAGAAGCGGGAGGACGGCAAAAGCGTCAGCAGCATCACTCCGACGCCGATCGCGAACCACACGATCTGCCGCTCGATGAAATAGTATCCGTTGTGATAGCGGTTTTCGGCGTAGGGAAACCCGGCGGAGAAGATCGTGACCGTCCCGGCGACCGCCAGCAACAGGATCAGGAGCAGGAGCGTCAGGTCGATCCCGCGTACCGTCCCGTGAAAGAGCGGTTCGCCCTTCGATCGGAACGAAGGGAGCAGGGCGCGGAGACGGGCGGAGTGTTTTCTTTCGGACTGCATTTTAGAACAGGAGCAGATAGGCGAGCGCCGAGACGGCGACGGTAAAGAGGGAAAAGAGGGCGACGATTTTGGGTTCGCTCCACCCGAGCGCCTCAAAGTGGTGATGGATGGGCGCGATCTTAAACAGTCTCCGTCCGTGCGTGATCTTGAAGAACGCGACCTGCAGGATGACCGACGCCCCTTCGAGCACGTAAAGCGCGCCCGCAAACAGGATCAGGAGCGGGTCTCCCGCAAGGAAACTGCAGCCCGCGAGTGCCGCCCCGAAAAAGAGCGAACCCGTGTCGCCCATAAAGACGCGGGCGGGGTGGTAGTTAAAG
>CACYZS010000148.1 GCA_902778985.1 uncultured Ruminococcus sp. | reverse complement strand
CGGCGCAACTGCTGGTCAGCGCGTCGGATTACAGCGTGCCGGATAAGGAATCTGTGCCGGTCGAGGAAAGCGATCCTTGCAAACTCTTCCGCTCGATGGCTTTCCCGTCCGGGGAATTCTCGGGCACCAACTGTGCGGGACAGAACAATGGGGGAAGTACCCGTCCCGCCCAGTCGGATCGCGGCTGCGGATGCCGGGGCTGAACCGAATACCCTACCGGGAGCGGAATACCGCTCCCGGCCGTTTTTTCTTGACTTTTTGTCGCTCTTCGTTTACAATGGAAACAGAATAAAGAAAAGGACGGCAAACGACTTGAAAAGGTTCGTCAGTATCGTTTTATCTATAACAATCCTGTTTTTGCTGCTCCCGGGGCTGCTCGCCTGTAACCGGGATGACCCGACCGAGGAGACTACCGCGACCGTCTCGGATACCGCTTTCACGACCGCCGTGATCACGACGGCGGAACCGGAACCCGAGATCCCCGTCGTATATAATGGGCACGATATTATCGACGGCACCTATTCTGTCGACGGCGGGACCTATGATTTCCGGTATTCGGACGGGTTCTTCGAGGTCGATCCAAAGGCGTACCAGACCCACATGGCGACGATGTCGATGTCGCTCTCCCACGCCGCGTCGAAAATGGCATTTCACGGGGATTATTCGGTCTGTCCCGACGAGATCAAGTCGATCCTGTCTCAGATCGGCTTTGAAAACGTCTACGTCAGCAGTTCGTATCTGGTCAAGCCGACGGTCGACTCGGTCGCCTGCGTTTTTGCAGAGAAAACGGTCGAAAGCGCGCGCGGGACCACGACCGTGATCTCGGTCGTCCTTCGGAGCGGCGGTTTTTTAACCGAATGGGCGTCGAACTTCCGTTTGGGGCTCTCCGGGGAAGCCGAGGGGATCGCCGCAGCGGCGGACAAGGTGTGCGAGGAGTATCTTGCGGAATTCCTTTCCGATAACCCGCACCTGACGGCGGCGCTTGCCGAAGGGAAGGTCGCTTTCTGGGTGCAGGGGTATTCCCGCGGGGGAGCCGTCGCAAACCTGACGGCAAAACGCTTGGTCGACCGCTATCAGGCGGCTGGCAACGACGTTTACGCCTACAGTATCAACGAGCAGAAGAGCGGCGTCGCGGAGGCGGAGGATCCAGAGCGCGATTATACCGTTATTCATAGCGTGATCGATCCCGCCGACCCCGTCCCGTATCTTGCTCCCGCCGAAATGGGCTTCAAACGGTACGGACTGGATCACTACCTGTTCAGCGGGAAAGCGGACAGCGCCAATCCGATCCCGGACGAGAACGGCAATCCGGTCAGCGACAACAAAAGGCTCGTCACGATGCCCGAAAAAAGGCTTTCGCTTATGCGAAAACAGTTGGTCGCCATGCTCGGGAACGAGTTTTCCGCCGATCCGTATATGCCGTACGCGATCCAACACGTCGGGTTCAATCTTGTAACGCGGGAACTCGTGCCGCTTGATCGCACGACCAAGACGGCGACGTTTTTGCAGAACTTCATCAACGGGTTCTCGAAGATCCCCGACGGCGACGTTCTTACAGACCGCGCCGCGTACGTTGAGAGCGGGGTGGAAGACGTACTCGAGCGTTTGATGCTGTTCCTCTATTCGGGCGTCGATCTTGACGCGTTCGGCGACACCGATCTTCTCTCCGGTATCGCGTCAGACGTCGCAGAGGAATGCAAGGACGCCATCGCCGAGAGCACCTATTGGAACCAATACGGCAAACTGACGCTCAATCTGCACGGGCGGTTGGCAAGGGAAGCGACAGACGCGTTTGTTACACGGCTGCGCGAAGTCGACTCGTTCCGCGACCTGCTTGCCGGGTATCCCGAGGGCGGCTTCGACCGGGCGATCGAGGATCTGAGCATCTTCCTTTACAGTATCCTGAACTCCGTGACCGATCTCGACGATCTTGTTACCGCCTTCTACAACGGATCCCTCGTCACGGTCAATCACGAATACCTGCCCAATCTGGCGCTGCTCCGCAGTTACGACTCTTGGTTCGAGCCGACGGCGGGCGAATAGAATAAAAAAGAGCGGACGCGGTCCGCTCTTTTTTTATTGGTAAAGGATTTTCAGGATCATTCCGTTCAGATCGTTTTCGGAACCCGTGCTCGCCATCCCGATATAGAAGGCGTCGTCTTTTACCGCGAGGCTCAGCGGCGCGACGGGGTAGGTGAAATTGAACAGTTGCGTGAAGACCGTCGGGTCGTTTCCGTTCTTACGCCATACCGAAACGCGAATGGTCCCGTCGTTTTGCCGCCTTGCGCAGAGCGCGTAGAGTTTGCCGCCGTCGACGGCAAGATCGAAGACCGTCTCCGTATAGGGGAATGATACGACGGTCATTTCGTCAAGGTCGGTCGTGACGTAGAGGTTGCCCGTCGCGATATACAGGCGGTCGTTGTACTCGACCTTCTCGCAGATCAGGCGGTAGGAGATGGACTTCCGCTTGACTTTACCGCTCCAGTCGTTATTAAAGACGAAGCGTCCGTTTTCGTAGCGGTAAAGTTCGTAGGCGTAGGGCGAACCGTTGCCGTAGAGCAAAGAGGCGTATAACCGATCCCCGAACACGAACAGATCGTAGACGCGCACGATATCAAGCCCCGTCGTGTCGAGCGTCTCGCCGTCTTTTTCGATCGTAACGGGGGAGAAGGTCTCGCCGCCGTCGTCGGACATCACGATCGGGGAATATTGGCTTTCCACTCCGAGACCGGCGAAGATCATACCGTCATAGGAGACCATATCGAACGCGTGCACGCCGTTTGGCAGGACGCGGTTCTGCTCCCAGACGCCGTCGTTCAGCACGTAGTAGTTCCCGAGGTCCCAATCTTCCTTCGGATCGATCCCCGGGACGATCAGTTGTCCGTCCAGAACACAGAAGCGGTTGAACTCCTCTTCGGGAAGAAGGTCGCTGCTCTCCCAGTTGCCGGTCGTGAGATCCATGCGATAGATGCCGAGCGGTCCCGTATTGGCGTCGAAATCGCCGCCCCCGACGTACAGATACCCGTCCCATACGATCATATCCCACGGCGACCGCGCGCGGATCCCGGTCGGATATTGCACCGTCGAGGGGATTCCGAGTTCCGTATAGGGAATGTCGCTGATCACCCGGTGAAGCGTGCAGGACGGCAGCAGAAGACAGAGGCAAAGAAACAGAAAAAGACAAAAGGCAAAACGCCGTCTCATTTCTTCACCTCCGGTTTTTGTTTTTCTACTATATTTTATCAAAAGGACGTCTTTTTGTCAATGAAAAAACGATCCGGAGAGAAGGACCGTTTCTATTGGATTATTCTTGCTCTTTTATCCGAATTCTTTTCCAAAGATTATTGACAAAAGCGGAGTAATATGTTATAATTTCAAGGCAAACGGAGAGATGGCTGAGCTGGTCTAAGGCGCACGACTGGAAATCGTGTGAACGCTAATACCGTTCCGTGAGTTCGAATCTCACTCTCTCCGCCACAGAACCCCGCCCACGCCTTGTGTGTGGGCGGGGTTCTGTGTCAGATCGAGTTTTGATTCGAATTCACCGAGTTTTCACCGCGGAGCGGTGGAAAATCTCGTTTCACGCCATCCGACACTGCTGCCTTGTTCAAATTGTTGGGCGTGAAACGGTGAGTAGCGACCAAAGGGAACGTCGAATCTCACTCTCTCCGCCACAAGGAACCTAAATCGAACCCCAGCGGTTCGGTTTAGGTTCTTGTTATTGAAAAGACTGTTCAAGTGAATGTAAAACCATTCAAAGCGCAGGTGTGGTCGTTTCAATCCATAATTCCTCGTTTTGTTTTGATCTGTAAATGTTTCTCAATCTTGCTTTTTGTAATTTTGCAGTTTGACCGATTTGTCCAGTTTC
>CACYZS010000147.1 GCA_902778985.1 uncultured Ruminococcus sp. | reverse complement strand
CGAGGTACGAACAGGTGTCGACCACGCGGCGGGTCAGGGCGATATTCTCTTCAAACGGCAGGGTCGAGCCGTCGAGCATGATCCCGGTCGCGCCGTAACGGAGCGAGCGGGTGGTCTCGAGTTCCGACGGACCGTGGTCGAGGTGGAAGCAGACCGGGACCGTCGCCTTCTTCGCCGCGGCGAGGATCACCGGGGAGAGGTAGTACCCCGTCTCCTCTTTCATCAGCCGCGGATAGACCTGCAAAATCACCGGCGCGCGCAACTCCTCCGCAGCCCGGACGGCTCCCATCACGGTCTCCATATTGTAGACGTTGAACGCGGGGATCGCGTAGCCGCCCGCCTCGGCAAGAGACAGAACGGTTTTCAGGTTCACAAGCATTTTTCGATCGCCTCCTCGAGCGAGAGAACGTCAAGACCCTCGGGTTTGGTCGCGGCGAGCAGCGCGTATTCCGCGGGGCTCTCGGTCACCACGATCTTCGCCCCGACGTTTTTCGCGTTGGTCCAGCGGTCGAGGGCGACGCGGCGCATCACGAGCGGCATATACTCGTTCATGATCAGGTTGCCCGCCAGCATGGTGTCGCGGCGGTTGCAGAGCATTTCCGAGACCCGACCGATCTTTTCGAGGATATCGCGGATCGGCTGCGTCTCTTCGAGATCGCGGGCGAGGATCGCGCTGTCCTGCGGGGTGAATACGAGGTCGCTTTTCTTGACACTTTTATTACTTAGCATTATACTAAGATATTCGGTAAAGGTCAAGATTGCAAAGTCGACCCCGATTCCCTGCTCTTTGTATTCCCGACGAAAGACCTTGGCGTCGGCGGGATCGTAGCAGACCACCTGCTTGTAGCCGTTCAGCGTTTTCGCGCAGGCGTCGAAAAGCGTTTTGGTCTCCGCCGCCGCGCCGACGAGAAAGTCGAGACCGTAGCCGCTGTCGGGCTCGTTCTCAAGAACCGTAAAGTCGGCTCCGAGTTTCAAAAGAAGGTCGATCGCCTCCCCGGCGTTCTTCGGCGTCTTATACCGCGCGTCGGCGCCGAGGAAGAACAGCGTATCGCTCTTTTTCAGCCCCTTGATCTTCGCCGTGAGTTTATCGTCCGGCTTCGCGCCGTAGATATTCCCCGTTTCGAGGACGGCGGTCACCATTTTGAGGACGTAGGGCGGAAGTTTACCGTCCAGCGCCGCCCCGAGCCGCGCCTCTTTGGTGAACGCGACGGGATCCCACCCGGTCACGCACTCCTTGACGCACGCGCCGCAGAGCGCGCATTCGTAAACGTTGTTGATGATGTCCTCGGAATACTCGACCGCTTCCCTCGCCACGAGCGAAAGCCCGAGCGCCCGGGCGCGGGCGGTGTTCCTTTCCTGCCCCGTCGCGTTTCCGATCGGGCAGATATGCCTGCACATCCAGCAGAAGCGGCAGGCGTCCATATGTTCCTGACTTTTCTTTGAGAATTTCACCGTGATCGCCCCCTTACAGTCCCAGTTTGAAGGGATTCATGATCCCGTTCGGATCGAGCGACTTCTTGATCCCCTCGAAGACCTGCATCGCGGGACCGTACTGTTCCTTCATCAGCCGTCCGAGTTTGATACCGACGCCGTGGTGGTCGTTCACCACGCCGCCGTTTTGAAGCGCCGTGCGGACGCCGCAGTTCCAGATCGCCTGGTGCAGACGGAACGCCTCGTGCGGATCCTGCGGCACGTCCTTGCCGTCGACGATGAAGCGGTCGTAGATCATGCAGCCCCATTCGTACCAGTGCGAGAAGTGGGCGATGAACTTCGCCTGCGGGAAGTTCGATTCGATGGCTTTCTTCATCTCCCAGTAGATCTTTTCGATCTTGTCGTAGGGAGCGATGGTGTCCATCGTGCCGAAGCACTGCGGGATGTCCATCATGTGTCCGGGGTAGAAGAAGGTGATCTTCTCTTTCCACCATTTTTCGCCGTATTCCGAACCGAGGTCCTCGGCGCCGTATTTGCCGAAGGTCGAGAGCAGGATCTTCTCTTCGAGGTCGACCATCTCGGCAACCCCCTCGATCGCGACGTTCATGAACGCGCCCTTCTTCTCCACGCCGACGATCTTCTTGATCAGCGAGGCGGTCTCCGCCTCGTCGTAGAGGCGCATGACCGAGGGTTTGAACTTCTGGAGCAGTTCGCGCCCCGCGCTGAACGCGTCGGTCATATTGTGGAACAGGAAGCCGCGGAAGCGCCGCGCTTCGGGCTGTTCGTAGATGCGCATCTGCGCTTTGGTGATGACGCCGAGCGTCCCTTCCGAGCCGATGAAGATCTGGTTCAGGTCGGGACCCGCCGCGTGTTTGGGCGCGGGGGAGGTCTCGATGATCGTCCCGTTCGGAAGCACGACCTCCATCTGCAGGACCATGTCGTCGATCTTGCCGTACTTGGTCGAGGAGACGCCGATCCCGCGGTGCGCGAGAAAACCGCCGACCGTCGAACAGGTGAGCGAGGACGGATAGTGCATCGTCGCGTATCCCCGTTCGTTTGCCGCCCATTCGAGGTGCTTATAGATGGTGCCGGTGCCGCACTCGATATACATGCCCCGCTCGTTGAAGTCGGTGATCGCGTTCATCCGCTTGGTGTCCAGCACGATGCCGCCCGAGACCGGGATCGCCCCACCCTGCGTTCCGCCGCCTCCGCCCCACGTCGTCACGGGGAGTTTGTAGTAGTTGGCGATCTTCAGAACCGCCGCCGTCTCCTTCGCGTCCTTCGGCGCGACGATGAAGTCGCCCTCCGGCATCCGGAGCCCGCGATCCGCCCACATCCGCGACAGCCAGAAATAATCCACGCTGTGCGTGATCTTGTCGATGGTACGGGTAGAGCAGTTCTCCCGTCCGACCGCGTCCTCGAGTTCGGTCGCGATCACGTCAAACAAAAAGTCGTTCATCTTTCCTCCTTGCCGTTTGCCGGCACGCTGAAATGTGAAAATAATTTTCATATCCGCTTTTGATTATACCACTTTACGGGCGTCGTGTCAACAAAATAGTGAAAAACTATTTCATTTGACAAAATCTTTTTTTTGGTTTATAATGGGGGTAGAACGAAAACGAAGCGAGGACGGTTATGGACAAGGTATCGCTGAAAATCAAAATGCTCTACAACGCGTTCGGCGCGGCGGAAAGGAAAATTGCCGACTGGATCGCCGAAAACCCGGGCAAAATCATCTCGCTATCGATCGTGGAACTTGCCGAACAATGCAAATGCAGTGAGGCGACGATCGTTCGTTTTTCAAAGAAACTCGGGCTCGACGGCTATCAGGATCTGAAGATCTCGCTCGCCTCGGAGAGCAAGCCGGTCGTCAGCACGACGATCTCGGCAAACGACTCCGCCGACGAAATGTTCGACAAGGTCTGCAACGAGATCTACTGCTCGCTCGAACTGACCAAAAAGGCGCTCGATCCCGCCGCCCTCTCCGCCGCCGCCGCCGCGATCTGCTCGGCGCGGAAGATCGTTCTCTTCGGACTCGGGAACTCGGCGTCGGTCGCCCTCGACGCGAGCCACAAGTTCATTCGCGCCGGACTGAACGCCGCGGCGTGTTCGGACAACCATATGCAGATGATCATCGCCTCTCATCTCTCCGAGGGAGACGTGGCGATCGGCGTGTCTCACTCGGGCTCGTCGAAGGATATCGTCGAGGCGCTGAAGGTCGCGCGTGAACACGGCGCGAAGACGATCGCGATCACCAACGTCGGCAAATCACCGATCAACAAGGCGGCGGACGTCGTCCTGAACACCTCCTCCGCCGAAACGTCGTACTCCATCCTCGCCCTGAACTCCCGGATCGCGCAGCTCGCGATCATCGATACGCTCTACTACTACGTCGTGTTCAACCTCTCGGACAAAGCCATCGAGTCCATCAAAGAGACCGACCGCTTTCCCGGGCGCCGCAAGGCGCCCTTTTTTCTTTACCGGTCAGGGTTCTGCTTCGGCGTACTGCTTCGGTGACAACCCGGTCTCTTTGCGGAAGACGCGGCAGAAATAGTTGGCGTCGGAAAAGCCAACGCTCTCGGCGCATTCGCGGACGCTCATATCGAGGTCGCGGAGCAGTTGCTTGGCGCGCTCGATGCGGATCTTGGTGACGTAGACGCTCGGGGAGAAACCCGTGACCTCTTTGAACACGTGGTTGAAGCGGTCGCGGCTCATGTAGCAGATCGAGGCGGCGTAATCGAGGTCGACCTCGGTATAGGCGTTGATGTGGATATAGTTCAGGGCGTCGGTCATCCGGTGGGAACCGCGCGACCGGGTCTTCACCGTCTGTCCCTCGCTCTCGCGGAGCAGACCGATGATGACGGTCAGATACCCGATCTTGAGCAGTTCGCGCTGCTCTCCGATGCCGTTATAGGTACGGATCAACCCGTCGAGCGCGTTCTCGAACTCCCGGCGGGACTGCACCGTGATCTTTCTGGCGCCCCCCGCGATCAGCGGTTCGGCAAGCCTGCCCCCGAAATGCACCCACTTGTTGATGCTGTTGTCGGCGCGCAGTACCAGAAAATGCTGATCGACGTCGGGCGGATAAAAGAGCGCCTCGCCCTCGCTGACCTCGATCTTCTTCCGGTCGACGAACATGGTCGCCTTCCCTTTGGCAAGGTACATCAGGGAAAAATCGATCCGCTTCCGCTTGACGCGATGGTCGCGATCCGAGAGCGTCTGCACGCCGCAACTGTTCAGCCCCAGTTCGCCCTCGACGATGCGCTCCGAAGAATAGGTCTTTCCCATATCGTTCTCCTTTAACGGTCAAATACAAGGGGTTACAATACTACGCGTATATTATAACATATAAAACCCGCAAAAACAACTTTGTGCTACGATTTAACAAAAAAGTCCATTGTGTTTGGCAAAACCGTCCTGTGAAATGGAATTGAATCCAAAACAGTCCGGGAGCGCCCGGTCGCCGATCCCGCGAACCGCACCGTCACGCTCGGAGAGACCGAGTGCTCGGCGAAGATCTGGTACGTTTTCGACAACTGACCGAAAGGAGACGAAAGCATGAAAGAGCAAAAGAAAGCATACGAGACCGCGTCGGTCGAGATCGTCCTGCTCGATCGGGATCTTTTGATCACCTCGGGCGGCACGCTTGCCGAAGACGGCTGGGATTCGTTTGCATTCGGCAGTTTTTAGACGCACGGGATCAAAAGGATCACACAAACGGGCGCGCTTCGGCACGCCCGTTTTTTGTTTTCCGGAACCGATCGGTTTTCGGGTTTTCATATCGCAAAAAAGTCAATTTTAAGCAAGCCTTTGGGCAATCGTATGTATTGTGAACGGCGGGAGCGATATGGTAAAATGAAATTGACAGAATTGAAAAGACGAACCGATCGCGCTGCGCGGACCGGAACGATCCCCCCGCCAAAACAAACAGAAAGGAAAACAAGCCATGAAGAAACTGTACCTTTCCCTCGTCCTGATCCTTTGCCTCGCCCTCTGCGTCTTCTCGTTTGCGTCCTGCAAGAAGGATAACGACGAGACGACCGCGACCGACACGGAGTCCGTGACCACCGATTCGACCACCGCCGCTCCGACCGAGCACGTCCACGTGGAGGAAGACGAGTACACGATGCTCACCCCGCCGTCCTGCACCGAACCCGGCTCGCAGGCGTACTACTGCGCGGTCTGCCGCGAACTGATCCCCGGCACGACGGTCGATATCCCCGCGACGGGACACGTCCCGGCGACCGAGTACACGGTCGACCGTGAGGAGACCTGCAGCGCGGCAGGATCAAAGTCTTATCACTGCACCGTCTGTCAGGAGATCGTCGAGGAAACCGTGGTCCCGATCCCTGCGGATCCCGACAAGCACGTCGTGGAATGGACCGTGAAGGAACCCCACCTGCTCGATCAGAACGGTCATAAGAGCGGCGAATGCTCGCTCTGCCACACCCCGCTCGAAGAGGATATTGCGTGGGAACCCACGATCTTTAACTCCAAGACCGCGGAGAAGGTCTCGAACGGCGATCCCAACTTCGGCACCGGTTCGTATTACCTCTCCAAGGAAGTGCAGGAGATCCTGGGCGACAAGCACTTCTATCCGACCGACGATAACCCCGACGGTTACGACCTCTGGTTCGAGTATTCGCTTCTCTGGAACGAGACGCTTGCCAACTACGACGGGCGGCTCTACGATCCCGTCGCCAAAAAATTCGACGACGATCAGCAATCGGTGATCGCACTGGTCTCCTTCCGGAAAAAGAACGGCGACCAGGGTACTTTCAAGGATCTGTACCGCCTCTACACCCGCGACAACGCCTCGGTCGACTGCCCGTACGCCGGCAGTTTCAACTTCATGACCTACCGTCCGGGTATGGAACCCGCCGACAGTTGCGTCTACGATCTCGGGGCAGGTCAGACCTACAAGGGATATCTTGACGATCCCGTGACCGCCGCTTCGTTCCCGACGATCGGGGAATACGGCTGGCACCGTATCGGTTTCCGCTTCCATCAAGAGACGCTGGTCGATCACGTGCAGAAGTATCAAAAAGCAAACTCGACCCGCGCCGACTCCGATATCGTCCAGAACGGCTGGTCCGAACTCTATATCGACGGCGTCCGCGTCTGGAAAGTGGAGACCAGTATGCAGGGAACGTGGAGCAATAACGAATGGGCGGAACGGTGGCACGGTCTGCGCATCAACTGCATTTCGCTCTACGACGCGAAAAACGATCCGGACGATCCGGAAAAGATCGTGTATTCCGATAACAAGAATCTGATCGTTGAGATGA
>CACYZS010000146.1 GCA_902778985.1 uncultured Ruminococcus sp. | reverse complement strand
ACGCGGTCGGCGCGCAGGGGAACGACCTTTTGTTCGAGTATTCCTTCCTCTGGAACCCGACGCTCTATAACGACTACAATCCGGAGATCAAGGTAACGACTCTGCGGATCAACGACGCAAATCGCGTCAACCTTTACTGCGTCTACACCGAGGACAACTATTCGACGTACTGCCCTTACGTCGGCGCTTTCGATTACTTTTCGGAGTATCCGAATTCTGCCGCTTGCGTCCAATACGGTCCCAACGGAGGGTATTCGTCGTCTCCTCATCCGCAGAACGCCTATCCCTATATCGGGAATTTCGGCTGGCATCGCTTGGGCGTCCGGATGCATCAGGAGGTCGCGTCGGTTTCAGGAAGTAACGTGACCTATTCCGGTTATTCCGAACTCTACGTTGACGGTGTGCGCGTCTGGAAGATCGCGCTGGCAGTCAACGGTGTCCTGAAGAACAAGAATCTGTTGCTTTTCACCGCGACCGCGTCAAACGGACAGATTACCGGTTATTCCGACAATACCAACAGCGTCAGAGTACAGATGCGGTTGGATTCTGTCACTCCTTCGGAAGAGGCGGTCTTCGTCGCGGTCGCCGACGCACACTGGACCTGCGGGCACGATTTCGTCCGCCGTGTCAGTCCTGTGACGAACCCGAAGGATCGGGAAGTCGCTCTCGGGATGACGCGTTGCTCCGGCAAGATCTGGTACGTCTTTGATAAATGATCGGCGGCTTGATCAGACATACAGAAAGGACAAACGAAATGTTTAAGAGTATGATACGAAAACACAAGTATCTTCCCCTGATCGTCGGCGTCCTGATCCTTTTGATCGCGTCGGCGGTGATCGTCCCGATGAACATCCTTGCCGCAGGGAACGATACGCCTCAAAAATTCACGCTTTGGCACCCTGCCTCTTCGGAATCGCCCGACGACGCTTCGATCACGCTTCGCTTTGCGTTTACGATCGGTACGAGCACGAACGGAACCGCCGGGATCGTTTACTCGTTCACCAACCCGAATCCGACCATCGGCGGATCCGGCTGCACGAAAAAGGTTGCGACCGTTTATCCCGCGAACCACTATCTTACCTGGCACTCCTCGCCCATGAATCCCGGTAGCGGCAGAAGATGGGCTTGGGTGGAAACGAACACGATCCAGAAAGCCCGTTACACGGATCCGATCTACGTCCGCGCCTATATTCAGACCAGTTCGGGAACCACCTACTCCTCGGTGATGAACACTTCGGTCTGGGGGGCGTTCATCGCGGATTTCAAAGATGGAAACTTTGGCGGGGCGAACGTTACGACCGACCTTTTTGCGGCGGCGGCGGAGCAAAGTTATCTCCCCGCTGAACCGCCCATTGAACCGGCGATCCCTTCCACACTGCCACCGGTCTATCCGACGGAAGGACAGCACCCGCGCGTGCTCTTTACCGAAAGCGACATTCCCGGCATCAACACGGCGCTTGCCAACGCACCGGCACGTGCAGGATTGGAGTATACGGATGAAAACAATGTTAAAAGAACTGCCGACGGCGTGAACGAGCGCTACCGCAGTGTGATGGATAACCCGCCCGACGGGAAACTACCGAACGGGCAATATCGGTCGGAGATACTGAACAATATCCAACTGGTGGCGCTCCTCTATCAAATGACGGGAAACAAGACGCACGGCTATCGTGCGATCCTTGCGCTCAAGAATGTCTTTAAAACCATGGGCAGTTGGACGATGGACGACAGGTGTCGCAATTTCGGTCACGTAATGTATACGGCGGCTTGCGTCTACGACTGGTGCTACGATCTGTTGACTTCAACCGACAAGCAGCAGATCGTCGCAGGCGTACAGCACAAGTGCTGCGAGCCGACCGTAAGTGTGCCGAACATCTATCATTACAAGACGGATATGAGGATGGAGATCGGTTTCCCGCCGTCGGTCCCGGGCGCCTTTATCGGGCACGGAGCCGAATTCCAACTCCTGCGGGACTATCTCGCATTTGCCATCGCGATCTACGACGATTATCCCGGTTGGTGGGACTATATCGCCGGGCGGTTCTACGAAGATTACGTCCCCGTGCGAAACGAGTTTTATAACGCAGGGTTAGCGCCGCAGGGCGTCTCGCTCTACTTCCGCATCCGATTCACGTCCGATCTGTATTCGGCGCTGCTGATCAAGACGGCGACCGGTACGTTCCCCTACGAGAGCGAAGCCAAAATGCAGCAGGTCATGCGGACGTTTTACGCCCACGAACTTCCCAGAAGAGAATTCGGCGACGGTCAGAACGCTTTCGACTCCGGCGATAACCACACCTTCGATCGGAACTATCAGGATCACGGGCGCGCCTCACTGATCGAGTCGCATCTCTTCCAAGACAGGACGGCGCGGAAGCAACTCGAGAGAGTGAAATGGAGTTACAGCGCGTTCGACGATCATATCACGATGCGGGCGAGCGTCGCCGAATACCTGATCTGTTCTTCCAGCGGCGTTTCGCCTGCAGGCAGCAGCCGGGAGGGGATTCCCCTGATCCTTTATAACGGCGGTTGGCTCGGTCAGTTGATCGCGCGCAAATCATGGCTCGACAATCAGGCGGCGGTATTGATGAAGATCGGCGAGCGGAATACGGCGGGACACGACCACGCCGACGCCGGACAGTTCCAGATCTGGTATAAGGGAATGCTCGCGGGCGACACCGGCTCTTACGATCATTACAGTCACGACGGATCCAACGATCCCCACTTCAAATTCTATCACCAGGCGACCGTCGCGCACAACTGCATCCTGATCGACAACGAGGGGCAGAAACAGCCGCCCGAGACGGGGAACTTCAACAACGGCGGAATCTCCGCCTGGCTGACCAGCGACAAATATAAGACCGGTACGGTCACGGGCTTGCGGTACGGTTACAAGAATAACAATACAGCCAAACCCAGATATGCCTACATCGCGGGGGATCTCACACCGGCTTACGACGAGACCGGAAAGGTAAACGAATATAATCGCCGGATGCTGGCCGTTTTCGACACCAACAATGATAACGTGCCATTGTTTTTCTTCGTCTATGACAATCTCAGCGCGACAAACGACAATTATCAGAAGACGTTCCTGCTTCACGTTCCGAACGAACCGTCGGTCAACGGCAGAAAGATGTCCGTCGTCAACGATCACGGCGGGAAACTCGTTCTGCAGAACGTCTTCGGCAGCAATACCATCGTAAAGGATGGACTCGGCGGGGTTTCGTATTACTTGAATGATGAAGGAGAACAGGTATACGATCCGTTGGCGTCTAGGAACTACGTGGTCAACGGCAGCCAGGTTGCGATCGCGGATACCCACTACGACGAGTTCTGGGGACGCATCGAGATCAGAACGACTTCAAACGAGATCCTGAACACGATGTACGTCTGCGACCAGACCTACACGACGAACCTGACGGCGACGTCGATCTCAAACTCGACCGTCAAGGGGGCGATCCTCGGCGATGTCGCGGCGGTGTTCGTGTCAAGTTCAACGTTGAAGTCGACCGCGTTCTCCTTTAATCCTGGAAGTTCCGGGACGAAAACCTTCTACGTTTCCGGCGTTAAGTCCGGTACCTGGACGGTCAAACGCAACGGAACGGTCATCCACGAAACCGTCACTGCGTCGGGCGGTCTGCTCGTGTTTGACGCCACCGCTTCGGGCACGATCGAATTGACTCCCTCGTCTCTTATCGGGGTGAGTGCAGGCAGTTCTCTCGGCAACGGAAGTTGGTCAAGCGTGAGTTTCTCTTCTCTGCACTGACGTTTTCCCGAAACAATTCGTGCCGCCCGCCGTATTTCGGCGGGCGGCGTTTCCGTTTGGCGGACGTGCTTGTCGTTTTTCTGCGGCGGGGAAGAGATCGGATCGTGTTTTTTGCCGCGCCGTCTTGACAGAGCGGCGG
>CACYZS010000145.1 GCA_902778985.1 uncultured Ruminococcus sp. | reverse complement strand
CCGATGGTTTTCGGGGAAACCCCCGCGAAAATGTGGATCATGGTCGGGTTCCCGACCACCGCGAGCCGACCGACGGTGCACCCGCTGAGCAGGGCGCGCAGGCGTTCGAGCAGACGTTCCCGGACGGCTTCGACCCCGTTTTCCTCCGCCGCGGTGATCCGGCTCGCCACGTCGGCGCCGAACACGCTCTGCGGGTTCTGCGCGGTGATCTCGAAGACAGAGCCGTCCTCGCCCCGGAGCCGGAGCGCCAGGGTCGTCGTCCCGAGGTCGAACGCCCCACTCGGATAGTGCCGGGTCGTTTGCTCCGCGTCGGGTACGCCCCAACCGTCGGGGATCCCGATCACGGTCTCGGTATCGGAGAGCAGCGCGCGGCAGGCGCGCACCTCGCCGTTTTCGTCGGGCGTCAGGGCGGATCCGGGATCGTCCCGGTCAAGCAGTTTGCCCAAGAGAAGAGAGACGCGGCAGTTCCCGCACCGTCCCGCGCCGCCGCAGGGCAGGATCGCGGAATAACCCGCGTTCGCAAGCCACGAAGCGAGCGGAAGCCCCGGCGCTGTCGCCGGTATGGTCACACGGATCATGTTCTCTCTCCTTTCTTTGAAAAAGCGCGCCCGGACTCTCTGCCGGGCGCGCCTCCGTTTTTATGCGATCGTGTAGGTCGTTCCGTCCTTGGTATCGGTCAGCGTCACGCCCATCGCGGACAGTTCCGCCCGGATCCGGTCGGCTTCCGCGTAGTTCTTCTGCTTCTTCGCTTCGGCGCGCGCGGCGATCATCCGTTCGATCTCGGCGCGTCTCGGATCGTCTGCTTTCGGCGCGTCCTTTTCCTTGATCTTCTCCGCCGCTTCGAGCAGTCCGAGCGAGAGCACGGTGTCGAATTTGGCGATCAGGTCGCGCTTGGTTTTCCCGTTCAGCGGGGCTTTCAGGACGTCGTAGAGCGCCGTGACGGCAAGGGAAGTGTTGAGGTCGTTTTCGAGCGCCGAACGGAACGCGTCGAGGTAGGGTTTCGCGCCCGCCTCGTCGAAGTCTCCGTCATGATCGAGCGCGGCGATCTTCGACACCAGTTTCGCGTACGCGCCCGCCGCGTTGTCGAGGTTCTCGTAGGTGAAGACCAGCGACTTGCGGTAGTGCGATTGCAGGCAGAAGAAGCGGTAGGCAAGGGGATCGTACCCCTTGGATTCGAGCAGCGAGAGCGTCAGGAATTCGCCCTTGGATTTGGACATTTTCCCGCTCGCGGTGTTCAGGTGCGCGACGTGGAACCACGCGCCGCACCACGGATGCCCGAGGTAGGCTTCGCTCTGCGCGATCTCGTTGGTGTGATGGGGGAAGATGTTGTCCACCCCGCCGCAGTGCAGGTCGAGATATTCCCCGAGGTACTTCATCGAGATGCAGGAGCATTCGATGTGCCAGCCGGGGTATCCGAGCCCGAAGGGGGAGTCCCATTTGAGTTCCTGGTCTTCGAACTTCGACTTGGTGAACCAGAGGACGAAGTCGGTCTTGTTCCGCTTGTTGCCGTCGACCCCGACGCCCTCGCGTACGCCCTCTTCGAGGTCTTCTTCGCCGAAGTCGTGGAAGACGTTGTACTGTTTGGGTTTCGAGGTGTCGAAGTAGATATTCCCGCCCGCCTCGTAGGCGTATCCGGTCTCGAGCAGGCGCTCGATCACGCGGATAAACTCGGAGACCTCGCTCGTCGCGGGGACCACGACGTCGGGTTTCCTGATGTTCAGTTTTCGGCAGTCTGCAAAGAACGCGTCGGTGTACTGTTTCGCGATCTCAAGCACGGTCTTGTGCTCGCGCTTCGCGCCCTTCACCATCTTGTCCTCGCCCTCGTCGGCGTCGCTCGTCAGGTGTCCGACGTCGGTGATGTTCATGGCGCGGGTGACGTCGTAGCCGAGGTAGCGCAGCGCTTTCTCGAGCACGTCTTCCATCATGTAGGTACGCAGGTTCCCGATGTGCGCGAAATGGTAGACCGTCGGACCGCAGGTATACATCCGGATCTTCCCGTCTTCGTGGGGGATCAGTTCGTCACGGGTACGCGTCAGGGTATTATAGAGCAGCATGGGTCAGTTTCCGTCCTTTTTCTTTTCGGCTTCCGCGATCTTTTTCTCGAGTTCGGCAACGCGTTTACCGAGTCGACAGATCTCCTGTTCCACGGGATCGGGAATGTGGATCTGGTCAAGGTTCTCCGAGTCTCCCGCAGAGCGGCGGAGCCGCACGACGCGCGCCGGGATACCGACGGCGGTCGAATTTTCGGGCACTTCCTCAAGCACCACCGCGCCCGCGGCGATGCGCGCGCCGTCCCCGACCTTGAAGGGGCCGAGCACCTTCGCGCCCGCGCCGATCAGCACGTTGTTCCCGATCGTCGGATGGCGTTTCCCGGTGTCCTTACCGGTACCGCCGAGGGTGACGCCCTGATAGATCGTGCAGTTGTCGCCCACTTCCGCGGTCTCGCCGATCACGACGGCGGCGCCGTGGTCGATCACGACCCCTTTGCCGATCTTGGCGGCGGGGTGGATCTCGATCCCGGTGATGAAGCGTGCCCCCTGGCTGATCGCCCGCGCCGCGAAGGGATGTCCCTTTTCGTGCAGGGCGTGCGCCGCCCGGTGGAAGAGCAGGGCGTGCATACCGGGGTAGAGAAGCAGGACCTCGGCGTCGGAGGACGCGGCGGGATCGCGTTCGCGGAAGGCGTGCACGTCGTAGGAGACCGACTCCTTGATCGCTCCGAGACCAGTCTTCACGCTGTTCAGTTTATCTTTCAAGAATTTCCGGGGATCCATCGTATTCCTCACAGACGCAGTACGCGTATAACGCGCACAATATGATATTTTATTATATCTTTTCTTTTCGCTTTTGTCAAGGTCTCGGCAGATTTTTCGGCGTGCGGCGCGCGAGCAGAAGATAAGGGAGCAGATAGAGCGCGAGCGCCGCCGCGCCCCCGACGGCGAGCGTGCCGACCGAGCGGGCGCCGAGGGTAAGACACCGGCGGGAAAAGGCGAGCGCGAGCAGGGAAAAGAGCAAGGGCGGGATCACGCGGAGCGGGGCGGGGACGTATCCCGTCGCCCTGACAAGACGCCGGAACGAACAGGCGAAATTGAACACCTCGGTCAGCGCGATCATCAGGATATAGCCGACGATCCCGAACCGGGGCAAAAGGACGAGGATCAATAGGACGGTCAGGGCGGAATCGGCGATGTTGATCCACATGACCGCCACCTGCTCCCCCACGCCTTTCAAGGCGGCGTCGGTGATATGGTCGAGGAACATGATCGGCACGACCGGGGCAAGATAGGAAATGAAGCGCCCGGCGTCGGAAGACCCGAACAGAAGCGTCCCGAGCGGCGCCGAAAACGCGAAGAGAACGGTAAAACACCCGAACGAGAAGGCGAGCGTTACAGAGAGGGCGCGCCCGACGAGCGCCCGCGTCCCCGCCCGGTCGTCCGCCCCCCTCAGGCGGGCGAATTCCGGGACCAGCAGCGCCGCCCCGGACGAGAGGATCGCCATGGGATAGAGCACGACCGGAAGCGCCATACCGGCAAGCGTGCCGTAGGAGGCGAGCGCGGTCGACCGGTCGATCCCGCTCCGGCAGAGCGAAAAGGGGATCAAGAGATGCCCGAGGGTCGAGAGCCCCGCGCGCAGACACCCCGAGAGCGCGACCGGGATCGAGATCGAGAGGATCCGGCGCGTAACGGGTTCTCCCCCGCACGTCTTTTCCCCGCGGCGGTCGGCAAGGAAGAACAGGACGAGCAGCAGAGCCGACGCCGCTTCGGCAAGCCCGCCGCCGAGCAGCAGGCGGAATACCGCGTCGCAGGCGGCAGTCGGGGCGGGGGAGAGCAGACGCAGGGTGAAGAGGATCCGAAAGAACAGTTCCGCGATCCCCGCGACCACGTTGATCCACGCCCGCCGCCGCGCCGCGAA
>CACYZS010000144.1 GCA_902778985.1 uncultured Ruminococcus sp. | reverse complement strand
GACGATCAGCCACGAGGCGCCCGCCGCTTCCGCAGCGTCGATGATACCCGGGAACTTCTGCATCCCGTGTCCGACGGGACGGAACTCGAAGGCGGAGGTCTGCTTCGCCTTCTTCGCGATGCCGATCAGTTCGTACATCTCGTCCTGCGTGGCGCTGTCTTCCTTGTAGAAGTCCTTCAGGTGGACGATCGGGGCGCGCCCGGCGTATTTGGTGATGTAGGCGACGGGATCTTCGCCCGCGACCTTCACCCAGCAGGTATCCAGTTCGGTTTTGAGCAGATCGGCGGGGATCGCGTCGTAGAGAACGTCAAGCCCGTATTTGCCGTCGACCTTCACGAACTCGAAGTCGTGGTTGTGGTAGAGGAGTTGCATTCCGTTCTTTTTCGCGGTCTCGGCGATCTTGCGGATCATCTCGATCGTCTCGGGGAAACGGTCGGTTCCCGGTCTGTATTCGCTCGACATATAGGGGACGGCGATGTAGGGGATCCCCAGCGTGCGGTAGAACGCAAAGGTCTCGTCGGGTTTCTCGTACATATCGATCATAGGAACGTGCGCCGAGATGGCGGTCAGCCCGACCTCGGCAAGATCCCGGCGGATCTCCTCCGCGGAAAGACCGTAGGCGCCGGCGAGTTCAACGCCGTCGTACCCCATCTTTTTGATCTCTTTCATGGTAGCCATGAAATCCTTCTCGGCCGCGTCGCGAACCGAATAGACCTGAACGCCGATCTTCATTGAAAATTCCTCCGTTTTCGGGAAACATCCCGTTTTTTTCTATTATATCCTTTTTCTCCCGTTCTGTCAAGCGAATCGGCAAATTTCCCGCGTTCTATCTTCCCTTGGCGGCGCATAGAATAGCCGACGAAAACAGTCCGCGTGACCAAACGTCAGCCGAAGGGGGAAAAACATGGGACAGCACTCGATCTACCGGGATATCGCAGCACGAACGGGGGGCAACATCTATATCGGAGTGGTCGGTCCGGTCCGGACGGGAAAATCGACCTTCGTCCGACGCTTCGCGGAAGAGATGATCCTTCCGAACATCAACGAGGAGCGCGACCGCCTTCGCACCCTCGACAGTCTTCCGCAGGCGGGAAACGGAAGGACCGTCATGACGACCGAACCGAAGTTCATTCCAGACGAGGCGGTCGGGATCGCGCCCGACGGCGTGACTCGATTGAACGTCCGGCTGGTCGACTGCGTCGGCTTCCCCGTTTCCGACGTGCTTGGAATGGTCGAAGACGGCTCGCCGCGTATGGTGTCCACGCCCTGGTCGGAAGAGCCGCTTCCCTTTTCACAGGCGGCGGAGATCGGAACGCGAAAGGTGATCGCCGAACATTCGACGATCTGTATGCTCGTGACAACCGACGGCTCGTTCGGGGAGATCCCGCGCGAGAACTACGTCGAGGCGGAAGAGGCGGCTGCAGCCGAACTATCCGGCAGGAACCGTCCTTTCGCGATCATCCTCAATTCCGCTACGCCGTCGGGCGATGGCGCCGTGCAACTCGCCTACGACCTCGAAAAGAAGTACAATGCGCCGGTGGCGCTGGTCGACTGCACGAAACTCGACCGCGAAGACCTGTCGCATATTCTCGGATTGGTACTGGCGGAGTTCTCGACGTCCGAGATCCGTTTCCGACTCCCCGCGTGGGTGGCGGCGCTTGAGGACGGACACCCGCTTCGCAAATCTCTTTTCGACACGGTCGCGCGCATCAGCGAGGAGACCGTGCGTATGGGCGACCTTGCCCGGCTCGACGAGTTCACCGCAAGTCTGCCCGACGGGGTGGACGGCGCCTCGTGGACGGTCGCGGAGCAGGACGCCGGGACCGGGCGCGCAAGGGTGGACGTCACGCTCCCCGCAGAGGTCTGGTTCGACGTGCTCCGCGAAAAGACCGGGCTTGCCGTGTCGGACGAGGGCGAACTGCTCTCCGCGTTGACCGAACTTGTCAAAGCAAAGAAGAAATGGGACCGCGTCGAAAGGGCGTTTTCCGACTGCGACGCGAAGGGGTACGGTATCGTTCTGCCCGATCCGTCAGAGTTGCGGCTTGAGGATCCGAAGATCGTCAAGCAGAGCGGCGGCTACGGCGTGAAACTCCGGGCGGCTGCACGGTCGATCCACCTGATCTCCGCAGACATCGAAACCGAGATCAATCCGGTCGTCGGCACAGAAGAACAATCTGAGGAACTTGTAAAATACCTGCTCTCGGGTATGGAAGACGATCCCGGCGCCGTCTGGAACACCAATCTGTTCGGGAAATCGCTCTACGATCTGACAAGCGAGGGGATCAACGCAAAACTGACCCATCTGCCCGACGAGTCCCGCGAACGCTTCGCCGAGACGCTCGAGCGCATCATCAACGAGGGTTCGAGCGGACTGATCTGTATCCTTCTCTGAAACCGTAACGGGAGCCGGGAGGAGCGCAAAATGCTTCTCCCGGTTCTTTTCCGGCAAAAAACACCTTCGTTTTACAAAAAATCGGCATCAGGTCTTGACAAAACGCTAAAGAAACAGTAAAATGTAGAGGATAACTCTTTCAGGTGTGTTCCGCGGCTTCGCGGACATACTGTTTTTACAGAGGAAAGGATCATACGAAAATGTTTGAACAGGTCAAAAATCTTCTCGTTGAGAAAATGGGCGTCAAGGCGGAGATCACTCCCGAATCCGAACTGTCGAAGGATCTCGGCATCAACTCGCTTGAGATCGCCGATCTCTTCCAGATCTTCGAGGACACCTTCGGGATCGTGATCGACGACGAGGAAGTCAACGACTTCGTGACCGTCGGCGATATCGTCAACTATCTGGAGAGCAAGAAGGCCTGACCGTCCCTTAAACAGACGGTATAGACAATAAAAGAGGACAACCGACGCCGGCGCAGTGATTTCGGTCACCGCCGCGGTTCCGTTGTCCCTTTTTTCACCCTATAGGGGTTTTCAGATGCAGACGACCGTCACGCCGGGATCCTTTGCCCAGAAGGCGGGATCGGCGGACGTCTCGGCTCCGAAGTTCGCCCTGAGGTAGAGCGAACCGGGATCGTCCTCTTCCCCGAGGTTTTTCCCTTCGATAAAAAGGCGGATCTCGCCACGCCTGAGAAGCGTGCGCATAAACGTCTTCAACTGCGCGACGTTGCGGTCGCCGTGCCGGATCTTCACGATATGGCACCCCTCGGCTCTCGCAGACGCGAGCGCGAACAGAACCGTCCGCTCGACCGATTTCAGGTTCCGGCAGTCGCCGGTCTCCACCCAACGGATCGGCGCGTTCTTTTCCACGGCGATCCCCCCTTTCGTTTAATCTTGTTTTATTGTATCAAAAAAAAGCGGTCTTGTAAAGACCAAACGCGGTTTTTTATAAAGTGCGTGAAAGGAAATGCAAAATGACCGACCTGCTTCCCCGGTTGTTTATCCGGAACCATAAAAACACGGGCGATCCGAAGGTACGCGCCGCGTACGGCACGCTCTCCGGGATCGTCGGGATCATCGTCAATCTGCTCCTCTTTACCGGCAAATTCATCGCCGGGACGGTATCGGGTTCGATCGCCGTTTCCGCCGACGCATTCAACAACCTTTCCGACGCGGGATCGAGCATTGTTTCGCTCGTCAGTTTTCGTATCGCGGCGAAGCCCGCCGACCGGGATCACCCGTTCGGACACGCCCGGATCGAATACATCGCCTCGATGATCGTCTCGTTTCTGATCCTGATCGTCGGGTTCGAGATCGTCTCGGATTCGGTCAAAAAGATCGTGTCGCGCGAGTTCACCATGGTTTTCAGCAACCTGACCGTCGTGATCCTCGGCGTCTCGGTTCTGGCAAAACTCTGGCTCGCGCTCTTCAACTACCGGCTCGGGAAGAAGATCGGTGCCGAGGTGATGCGGGCGACCGCCGTCGACTCGCTCTCCGATATGATCTCGACCTTCGCCGTTCTCGTCTCGAC
>CACYZS010000143.1 GCA_902778985.1 uncultured Ruminococcus sp. | reverse complement strand
TTCATCCGCTGTTCGATCAGGGCAAAGTTGATCGGGATGATCTTCAGCCCGAACTTCTCCATCAACTCGCCCTCGTTCCAAATGACCGAATAGAAGGGCGCGGGGCGCAGTCCGATCTGCCCGATCCGCAGTCCCGTAAAGTTCTTCACCATACAGGCGACGCGGACGAAGGAGAGAAAGCCGTCCTTAAATTCGTCGCTCTCGACCCGGCAGCAGGGCAGGTGCGAGAAGGGGATATGGAACCGCTGCATCTGGCGCGACACGCCGAAGAGTCCGCACTGCGAGTCGGTCGGACGCATCCCGTCGACGTAGTATTCGTCGTCCAGCGGCGCCCAGAGCAGAACCGGCTTTCCCATCGCCTTCGCGATATCCGCCGCCGCCTCCTCGTTGCCGAAGTTGCAGTTGATGATGAAAACGGCGTCGACCCCCTCGCGTTTCATCCGCTCGACCATCGCGGCGGCGGATTTGGCGTCGTGGATCAGATCCTTCGTCCCGAGTCCCTTCGAGTCGACGAACGAAACCTTATCGGTCGTGAAGTTCTCCTCGATATACCTGACGAACCGCTCGCCCCGCTCCTCGGCGGAATACCACGTGAGGAAGGTCCCTTTCGGGCGATTGTTGGTATCGCGGCGCATCGGGACAAGACCGATCTTTACCTTGTAATCAAACATCGTTTATTTCTCCTTTCGAGAACGTTTCGAGTTCCCGGTACAGTTCTTCAAAAGTGGTGACGATCCCGTAATCGGCGCAGCCGAAGATCGGCGCGCCCTCGTCGGGGTTGACCGCGATCACCGTGTCGGCGTCGCGGAATCCGACCGCGTGCTGCACGGCGCCCGAGATCCCGATCGCGAGATAGACCTTCGGGGCGACCATCCGCCCGGTCAGCCCCACCTGTTCGGGATAGTCCGCGCGCCCGAGATCGACCAGCGCCCGGCTGGCGCCGAACTCTCCCCCGAGCAAACGGGCAAGTTCCCGCACCCGTTCGATATCGTCCGCGACGCCGCGACCGGCGGAGACGATCAGATCCCCCGACGAGCCGTCCACGGTGCGGATGGTCGCCATCTGCGGGAGGACGTCGCAGCGGATCTTCGCCGTGATATTTCCCCCTTTGGCGGGGCGGATCATATAGAGTTTTTCCCCGTCGGTCTCAAGGTCGGTGCAGTCGGCACAGAGCCCGGTCCCGAGCAGCGCCTGTACGATCGGGGCGTTCCGTCTGCCCCGCGCGTCGGCGTTCCACAGGATGACCTCCGGGCGCTCGGCTTTCGCCTTTTCCGCGACGGCGGCGGGATCGTCGTTTTCGATCAGCGTAACGGTCTTTGCGATCGCGCGCGCCGCGGGCAGCACTTCTTTGCCGACCGCCCACGCGTTTGGCAGTTTGGTTTCGCTTTCGGCGACGGTCCTGACCCGTTTTTCGGTTTGCAACAGAGACCGGAGCAGCGGGACGAGTTCTTCGGGGGCGATTTTTTTACAGGCGCGCGCTCCCTTGACGCTCTCGGCGGTCTCGATCACCCGCGTCGGCGAACCGGCAAGCCCGCACCGGGCGGGATCGACGCCGAGCATCGCGTTGTCCCAAACTTCAACCTTCCCGGCTTTGGAAAAAAGCGACGGGAACCGCAGTTGTTTGGTGCGTTCGAGCGTCAGAATCGCGGGGAGCGCGGCGCGCTCGGAACCGAGCGCGGTATCAGCGACGACCTCCCCGTCTTGCGTTTTAAACGAGAAGACGTTGGTCAGAACCGAAACGCCGAACAGCCCCGCGAGGCAGGGTCCGACCTGCGCGGTCTCGCCGTCCAGCGTCTTTCTGCCGCAGAGGATCAAATCGGGCTTGACCGTATCCAGCGCCGCTTTCAGAACCGTCGCCGTCGCGAGCGTATCGGAGCCCGCGAACGCCGGGTCGGAGAGCAGAAGCACGCGGGAAACGCCCAGCCGCGTGAGGGGCTGAAGGACGTCGACCCACGGTTTCGGTCCCATGGAAACGACGGCGACCTCGCCGCCCAGCGAGAGCGCCCATTCGAGGGCGGAGGCGTCAAAGGGATTGATCTCCCCGTCGACGACTTTTACCAGAACGACGGTCCTCATTACAGTCCCTCGTCGTAGATCGGCGCGAGCGCCTCGCAGATCGCCTTATATCTCTTGAAATACCTTCCGTAGAGTTCGTGCCGTCCGGGGTCGGGCAGCGTCTCGGAGACCACCTCGTTGCAGAGCGAGACGGCGGAGGCGAAATCGTCGAAGAATCCCGCGGCGACCCCCGCGAGCATCGCGGTTCCGAAGGAAGAATCGCTGTACTTTTTCACGGTCAGGCGGATCCCGAGAACGTCCGAGAGGATCTGCCGCCAGAGCGGGCTTTTCCCGCCCATACCGATCATAACGGCGTTCTCCTTGTGAGGAATACCGATCTTTGACAGCGCGTGTTCGCAGTCGAGCATACTGAACGCCACGCCCTCAAGCACCGCGCGAGCGAAATGCGCCTTCGTATGATGGGCGCGGATCCCGGTGAAACTGCCGCACAGGTCGGGGTCGGCGTAAGGGGTGAGTTCCCCGTTCAAGTAGGGGTGGAAGATCAGCCCGCCGCAGCCGGGTTCGACGGTCTGTGCCATTTTATCGAGTTCGCCGTAATCTCCGCCGAAGGTATCGCGGAACCAGCGGTTGCTCGCGGCGCAGGATTTGGTCGCCGTGCCGGGGTACCAGAGTCCCCCCACGATATGCGAATAGTTGATCAGGTTGGAGTCGCGGTAGGGGCGTTTGGCGATCACGCAGATCCTGCCCGCCGTGGCGAGTTTGACCGTCATATCGCCCTCCTCGAGGGCGCCCGCGGCGTAGATCTCCATCACGGTATCGGTCGTGCCGCAATAGACGCTTGTGCCCGCGGGGATCCCGGTCGCGCGCGCCGCCTCTTCGGTAACTGTCCCGACGAGCGAGGTCGGGCGGACGGTCTTGGGCAGGATCGAAGGGTCCAGCCCCACGATCGAACACAGGTCGTCCGACCACGAGAGCGTCTTGTAGTCGAACAGCATACTGCCCTCCGCCTCGATCACGTCGGTCACGTAGTCGCCGGTGAAGAAATGGCGGACGTAGTCCTTGGCGAAGAGGATCTTTTCGGTCTTCTGCCAGACTTCAGGCTCGTTACGCCTGACCCACATCAACTGCGGGAGGGTCCAGATGGTGTCGGGATGATGGAAAGCGTGCGTGAAGATCGACGCGCCGTAGTTCTTTTTCAGATAGTCGACTTCCCGTTTCGAGCGGACGTCGGTCCAGTAGATCGCGGGACGGAGCGGACGGAAATCGCGGTCGCAGAGCACCGCGGTATGGGTCGCCGCGTCAAAGGAGAGGGCGGCGACGTCCTTCGGGTCGATCCCGCTCTTTGCAAGCAGCGCGCGGATATTCTCGACCGCGGCTCCGACCCAATCGTCCGGATCCTGCTCGACAAAGCCCTGTCCGAGATTGTGCGTCGGGTATTCGACGGTATGGGTCGCGACCACGTCGCCCTTATCCGAGAGCAGCGTCGCCTTGGACGCGCCGCCCCCGAAATCGATCCCCAAAAGATACTTCATCGCTTCTCCCCCTTCGGGCTCCTCTTATTTGATCCAGTCGTGCTCCGGGTCGTTCGAGCGGTTGAATCCCTGATAATCCCCCGCCATCAGCCACAGAAAATACTTTCTTTCCGGCAATGACAGTAAGCCCGTCAAACTCGATGTCTGCGGACGATATCTTTGCGAAATTCTCAATATGGAGTTTCATTCCATCTTCCCTTTTTGGAGTATTATATCAAATTTTGCCGCGTGAGCTTTGCCCTCCGCCTCTTTTCCATCCATTGGTTCTGCAGCCTGCTGCAATAGTTCCAGGGCCCTCATCTGCGCTTTGGCTCTCGGGTTCCCTGCCTGCAAGGCAGCCCTGCCTGCCTCCGTAATGTTGTAAGCCAGGACCGTCCTTGCTTT
>CACYZS010000142.1 GCA_902778985.1 uncultured Ruminococcus sp. | reverse complement strand
GCCGACTTTCTTGTAAGAAAGTCGGGCAAAGAACTTCATTAGGGAATGAAGTTAGCGCAACTCGTGCCTCGTTGCGCGGGCGGTCAGCCCGACTGCCGGAGTTTATCTCTGCTTACATAACACGCGCCGCCTGCCGATTTCGGCAGGCGGCGTCATTATATACGGAAGGGAACTCGCGTTTGTTTTGGCTATAGAACCGCAAAACGGCGTCGCAACGCCGTTTTGCATACTTCATTATTCTCATAATGAAGTTCTTTGGGCGCTTTCTTACAAGAAAGCGCGAAAAACTCTCGTCTCCCCCTTACAACCCGGAAAGCAGATCGGGTTTGGGCGGGGCGAGGTTGACGACGGGGAGGGAGCGGGAGGCTGCGTAGCGGACGGTATAGGCGGTGCCGCCCGACTGTTCGGTGAGGTAACAGAGGCAGACGGTGCTATGCTCGACCAGGTACCGGTTCCGTGCCTGCATACACCCGGGGCGGTAGGCGGGGGCGATGGTGATGACCTCGCTTGCGCGATCGAGGATCGCGTTGTAGCGGGCGATATCCGCCCGACTCCAGCCGCGCGTTTGGTCTTCGCAGGGGCGCACGATCACGAGCGAGACGCAGGGGTAGTCCGCGGCGATCTCCAACACCGCCTCCGCGGCGAGGGTGTCAAAACCGAGCGCCCCGCCCGAGAGGAAGCGCGTCACGCCCTCGTCCCGGACCAGCCGAAGCACCTCGCGGCGAAGCGAAGAGATAACCCGGGGCAGAACCGCCCCCGGTATCCGCCGATGCCCGGTAAAGCAACAGACCGCGTTTGCTTCCATACCAAAACCCCCCTTTCCGATAAACGTGAGAAACCGGCGTCAGACGAGCGAGAACCGCACCCGCCCCGCGAGCGCGTCGACCTCTTCCACGCGAACGGTCACGCGATCCCCGAGGTGGAAGGCGACCCGTCCGCCGATCAGAGCCATTTCGCTTTCGTTGTAGATATACACGCCAGGCAGATCCGCGAGCGGGATCATCCCCTCGCAGGTGTTGTCCAGTTCCGCGAACAACCCGAACGAGGTCAGGGACGACACCCGCGCGTCGAAAGTCTCGCCGATATGCTTTTCGAGGTACAGCGCCTTATAGACCGCCTCGATCGCCCGCTCCGCGTCCAGCGCGCGCAACTCCCCGGCGGTCGCCGCCTCTGCGGCGGACTTGGCGTAGCCGGTAAAGCGGCGGGGAGAGGACGAACCGAGCAGCACTTCCGAGATGATCCGGTGCGTCGCCAGATCCGAGAGCCGTCGGATCGGGGACGTGAAGTGACAGTAGAGGTCGATCGAGAGCCCGAAGTGGCGACGGGGCTGATCCTCGTAGCGCGCCTTCGCCATCGCGCGGAGCAAAGCCAGCGAGATCTGCTCCGAAACCCCCTTCTCCCCGGCTTCGTGGAGCAGGGTGGCAAACGAACTCTTGCCGGGGTTGGCGAGGTCGATCCCCGACACGTCGAGCCCCAGATGCGCCGCCGCGTTCTTGAACGCCGCGAGTTTCAGGGGATCGGGATCCTCGTGGATCCGGTACACGCAGGGGAAGCCGCGATCGTGGAGCAGGGTCGCCACCGCCTCGTTCGCCGTCAGCATGAACTGCTCGATCAACCGTTCGGCGTCCCCGCGCGGGCGGAGCGTCACGTCGACCGGATCGCCGCGCTCGTCCAAAACGAAGACCGGCTCGGGTCGGTCGAGCGAGAGGGCGCCGCGGGCGGCGCTCCGCTCTTCGAGCACGCGGTAGAGTTCCCGCATCCGGGTAAGCGCGGGGTAGACCGCGCGGTATTTTTGGTAGAACGGAGAAGACTCCCCGAGAGAGAAGAGCGAGTTGACCTCGGTATACACGCCGCGCACGCGTGAGCGGATCACGGTCTTTTTCAGTTCGGCGGAGCGGATCGCGCCGTCGGGCGAGAGGGTGATCAGCGCCGAAAGGGCGCGCTTGGGTTCGCCGGCGTTGAGCGAGCACGCGCCGTTTGAAAGCGACGGCGGGAGCATGGGGATCACCCGGTCGACGAAATAGACCGACGTACCGCGCTTGAAGGCGTCCTTTTCGAGCGCCGAGCCCGGACGAACGTAGGACGAGACGTCGGCGATATGCACGCCGAGCAGCCACCCGCCGCCCGGTAAACGGCGGAGCGAGATCGCGTCGTCAAGGTCCTTGGCGTCGGCGCCGTCGATCGTGAAGATCAGGTCGCGGGTCAGGTCGGTACGCCCCTCCGTGTCGAGCGGTTCCCGGGCGGCGAAGTCCGCTTCGCGGAGCGCCTCGGGGTCAAACTCGGGCTCGATCCCGCAGGACGCGAGGATCGCGTCGCAGTTCGCCCGACGGTCGGTCGAAGAGCCGAAAACGCGGACGATTTTGCAAACGCCCCCCCTTCGTTCGGGAAGGGCGATCTCCACGCGGTCGCCGGGGTCGGCGTCGGGGGACGGGAAGACCGGGAACTCGCCCGGGATCTTTTTGTCGTCGGGGATCAGGTACCACCCCGAGCGGAAGCGGTCGCGCGGAGCGTGGCGCCCAAACGACAGGACGCGTCCCGCTACCAGCACCCCGATCAGGGTTTTGCGCCCCTCGGAGAGGATCGCGGTCACCTCGCCCTCGGTGCGGCTCTCGTAGCCCTGCCGGAAGCGGACCGAGACCCGGTCGCCGTCGAGCGCGCCGCCGGTCTTGCCGGCGGGAATGAAGATATCGGCGTCGGCGCGCCCCTCCGCCCCGTCGGGCAGAACGAAACCGAAGCCCCGCGCCGTGCCCGTGAAGATCCCCTCCGCGACCCCCGCTTTTTTACGCGCGGGACCCGAGCGGGCATAGGGAGAGCGCCGCGCGGGGGCGCGGACGGCGGTTTTGGCTTTGGCGAGCGGGGCGCGCCGCGTACGGCGGGACGTTCCGGTCTTGCGATTGCGTTTCATAGGGCGATTTTCTCTTTCGGGTATTCAGAGTAAAAAACGCGGCGGGGTGCCCGGAGGCGCTCCCGCCGCGATTTGGTTGTCCGACTTAACCGTTGATGGCGCTCCAGAAGGACGAAGAGCCTTTCCAGAGATCCACGTTCGCGTAGTCGGAAGAGTAGTCGGGCTGAACGACGTAGACCACGACGACGATCACGACGAAGATGATGCCGACGATGGTGGTCAGACGCCCGAGCATACGGTCGATCCGCGTCCCCTTGTCTTTGCCGAAGAAGGTCTCGGCTCCGCCGGCGATCGTGCCGGACAGACCGTGATCCTTACCGTGCTGCATCAGGACGGCGACGATCAGGAAAGCCCCCATCAGAAGGAGGACTCCCATCAGGATATAGTAGGCGATAACAGGCATAATCAAACCTCCGCGGAACGAAAAAACGCGATTTTTCGCTCCCGTTTCATTTACAGTATGAGTATTTTACCACAACCCGACGAAAAATGCAAGAGTTTTTTTGCTTTTTTTACGGAAGCGAAAAAGCGGCGTCCGGGCGGGGCGAAAAGAGGGGGCGGGAAAAGGTCGTCCCGGTCGGGGAAACGGCGGGACGGGGCAGGGGTTTTCGTTACTTCGCCGCTTTCAGAGCGGCTTCAAAGGTGACGTCGCACGCCTCGGGATCCAACCGCCGCATGGCGAGCAGGCGGGAGCCGACCGCGCGGAGCGTGGTCTCGTCGGGGAGCGGGAGATCCGAGAGTTCGGTCGCGTTGATCTGCTCCGAGCGGCTGATGATCGAAACGTAGCGGTTGTAGAGCGTCCCCGACAGGGCGGCGTACAGACCGACCAGAAACGGCGCGTCCATCTCGTCGCCCTCGCGGTCGACGTAGTTCAGTTTATTGTGCGTCGAAATGAAGCGGTAGCCGCCCGCCTGCGACGCCATGTAGACCGCGCAGATCAGTTTGCGGGGATCGGATTTCGCCGGGAAGCGCTTGAGCAGAAGCATATTCCGGTTCTTCTGGATCAGACTGGGGATCGAGGGGCGGATGAACTG
>CACYZS010000141.1 GCA_902778985.1 uncultured Ruminococcus sp. | reverse complement strand
AGCGGGAAGATCGGCGAGATATTCACCTATGCCGAGGGGTACAAGTGCTTTCTCGACGCGGCGAAGACCGAACGCGAGGCGACGACCGAACTGATCCGTATGGCGAAGGAAAACGGCTTTTCGGAATGGTCGCTCGGCGATCCCGTCAAGGTCGGCGGCGCGTACTATTATAACAACCGCGGGAAGAACCTTTTCCTGTTCCGGATCGGGAGCGAGAATATCGCCCGCGACGGCGTCCGGATCATGGCGGCGCATATTGATTCACCCCGCCTCGATCTCAAACAGAACCCGGTATACGAGGACTCGGGAATGTGCTTCTTCAAGACGCACTATTACGGCGGTATCAAGAAGTATCAGTGGACGGCGATCCCGCTCTCACTTCACGGCGTCGTGATCCTCGCAAACGGGGAAGAAGTCACGGTCAAAGTCGGGGAAGACGAGGGCGATCCCATCTTCTATATCAACGATCTTCTCCCGCATCTGGCGCAGGAACAGTCGGCAAAACCGCTCGGTTCCGCGATCCCCGGCGAGAAACTCAATCTGCTTGTCGGCGGGATCCCGTTTGCCGACGAGAACGTATCCGACAAGATCAAACTGAACGTTCTGTCGATCCTGAACGAGAAGTACGGCATCAAAGAGGACGATTTCGTCAGCGCGGAGATCTCGGCTGTTCCCGCGTTCAAGGCGCGCGACGTTGGCTTTGACCGCGCGTTTATCGGCGCCTACGGTCACGACGACCGGGTCTGCGCCTATCCCATCGCCACGGCGATCTTTGAGACCGACGATAAACTGCACACGACGCTCGTGATCCTCGCCGACAAGGAAGAGGTCGGCAGCGACGGGAATACCGGTATGAACTCGATCATTCTGCGCGACGTGTTGGATTCGATCTCCGCGTCGCTCGGAGCCGATCCGATCCTCGTCCGCGCCAATTCAATGTGCCTGTCCGCCGACGTAACGGCGGCGTATGATCCGAATTTCTCCGAGGTCTACGAGGCAAAGAACAGTTCCATGATCTCCTGCGGTACCGCGATGTGCAAATACACCGGAGCGAGAGGCAAGTCCTCGACCAACGACGCGTCCGCTGAGTTCGTCGGTACGGTCCGCCGTCTTTTCCTCGAGAACGGCGTGGCGTTCCAGACATCCGAACTCGGGAAGATCGACGTCGGCGGCGGCGGGACGGTCGCAAAGTTTATTTCGCAACTCAATATCGACACGGTCGACGTGGGCGTACCCGTGATCTCGATGCACGCGCCCTACGAGGTCATCTCGAAGGCGGATCTTTACTCCACCTACGAGGCGTTCAAGGCGTTCTGTAAAGTATGTCGCCGAAACTGACGCAAGCGCTCGACCGATACCGGGAGATTGAGGCGATTTTGGCTTCTCCCGGCGCTTCTTCGGATACCGAATCCTACGCCGCCTTGATGAAGGAGTACCGCTCTCTGTCCTCGATTGTAGAAAAATCAGAGGAATATTTCAAGGCAGATGAAGCAATTCGCGATTTGGAGAACCTTCTTTCTTCGGAGAACGATCCCGAACTGAAGGCGCTCTGCGAAACCGAACTGAAGACGCTGAAAGATACCCGTGATCGACTGGACGGCGAGATCAAAACGCTCCTTTTGCCGGGTGATCCCGACGACGACCGGAACGTGATCCTGGAGATCCGCGCCGGGGCGGGCGGCGAAGAGGCGGCGCTTTTCGTCGCCGACCTTTTCCGTATGTATTCCATGTACGCCGAACGGAACGGGTTCACGGTGGAACTGCTCTCCGAGAACAGGACCGAACTCGGCGGGTTCCGTCAACTGTCTGCACTGCTTTCCGGGAGCGGCGCGTTCGCCCGTTTCCGCTACGAGAGCGGCGTTCACCGCGTTCAACGCGTTCCCGTGACCGAATCGCAGGGAAGGATCCAGACCTCCACCGTGACCGTCGCGGTACTCCCCGAAGCCAAGGAAGTCGAAGTCAACCTTGCCCCCGGGGACGTGAAAATGGAGTCCTGCAAGAGCAGCGGCGCGGGCGGTCAGCATATCAACAAGACCGAATCCGCCGTTCGCCTGACCCACCTGCCGACGGGTATCGTCGTGGAATGTCAGGAAGAACGCAGTCAGTTCAAGAACCGTGATAAGGCGATGAAACTCCTGATCTCCAAACTGTACGAGATCAAACGGCGTGAGCGTGACGACGCGCTTGCCGAAGACAGAAGAAAACAGGTGGGGACCGGCGACCGAAGCGAAAAGATCCGCACCTACAACTTCCCGCAGGGGCGCGTGACCGACCACAGGATCGGGTTTACCGTCTATACGCTCGAATCGTTCCTAAACGGTGATATGGGAGCCATGATCGACGCTCTGCGCCTTCACGACGCGGAAAACCGTCTTGCTGGAGAATGACCGAATAAACCGGAGCGTTTGCAGTATGAAGACCGAGTACATCGAATATCCCGACCTTTCGTCGGACAAGGGAAAACAGGGCATCGCCCGCGCCGGAGAGATCATTCGGCGCGGCGGTCTTGTCGTTTTCCCGACAGAAACGGTCTTCGGTCTCGGCGGTAACGCCCTGGATTCCGACGCGGCGGCAAAGATCTACGCCGCCAAGGGAAGACCGTCGGACAATCCCCTGATCATTCATATCGCGTATCCCGAAGAAGCGGGGAAATATACCGAGAAGAGCGAACTTTTCGACCGTCTTGCCAAACGGTTTATGCCGGGCCCGCTGACGGTGGTGCTTCCCGCCAAACCGATCATTCCGAAAACCGTGACGGCAGGTCTTCCGACCGTCGCCGTCCGTTGTCCCTCGCATCCCGTCGCGCACGCGCTGATCGAGGCGGCGGGCGTTCCGATCGCGGCGCCCTCGGCGAACCTGTCCGGTTCTCCGTCACCGACGACCTTTGCACACGTGAAGGAGGACCTCGACGGCAGGGTCGATATGATCCTCGGCGGGGAATGCGCGATCGGCGTCGAATCGACCATCGTACGGCTTGACGGTCCCGATTCGCTGACGCTTCTGCGTCCGGGCGGGATCACGCCCGAACAACTCGGCGAATTTGCCCGCGTGACTCTCTCCGCCGCCGTCCTTGACAAACTGAAAGAGGGCGAACGCGTACAGTCGCCCGGTATGAAGTATAAGCACTACGCTCCGAAAACGCCTCTTTTCCTTCTGCGCGGCGACTCCGAAGCGCGGAAACGCTATCTCTTACGACAGAGCGGTTCTTTCGCCGTTCTTGCGTATACCGAAGAGACCGAATTCTTCCGTTCGCTCGGTTCGTCCCCCGTCGTTTTCGACCTCGGCGCCGGGGATGATCCCGGGGAACAGTTGCACCGGTTGTTTTACGTTCTGCGCGAAGCCGACAAGGTCGGGTGCGAGCGCATTTACGCGCCGCTTCCCGCAACCGACGGGCTTTCGCTCGCGCTCTATAACCGTATGATCCGCGCTGCGGCGTATCAGATCGTACAGGCAGACTGACGTCAAGGAAAGGAGATAAACCGTCATGGCAAAGAAAAAAGGCGCGCCCTCTGTCGTTTCGATGGAAGCGGAGATCAGACCGCAGCCCATCGTCGAAACGATCGAGACCAACTATATGCCCTACGCCATGAGCGTCATTATCTCCCGCGCTCTGCCCGAGATCGACGGGTTCAAGCCCTCGCACCGGAAACTCCTCTACACCATGTACGAGATGGGGCTTTTAAACAAGCCGCGCACCAAGAGCGCGAACGTGGTGGGGCAGACCATGCACCTGAATCCCCACGGCGACGCTGCGATCTACGAGACCATGGTGCGTCTGACGCGCGGACACGGCGCGCTCCTGCATCCGTTCATCGACTCCAAGGGAAGTTTCGGCAAGCAGTACAGCCGCGATATGGCGTACGCCGCGTCCCGGTATACCGAAGTGCGGCTCGACCCTTTCTGCGCTGAACTCTTCGACGGGATCGAAAAGAACAGCGTCGACTTCATCCCCA
>CACYZS010000140.1 GCA_902778985.1 uncultured Ruminococcus sp. | reverse complement strand
CGAGATCCCGTCGGGGAGCGAGTAGATCGGGAAATAATCGGGCAAGACCGCGCCCTCTTCCGCCGGCTCGTAGGCGGGGGAGGAGAGTTGGCAGCGGTTCTTGGTAAACGAAAGCGAACCGTAGAAGCGGAAGGTATCCCCGACGTGGAAGACGTCGCGCAGATACGGCTGATTGAAGAAGACCGCTTCCGCCGAGCCGGAATCGTCGAAGACGCGGAACTTGGTGAGCACCATCCGACCGCGCAGGCGGGCGGTCGAGGGCACGGTGGCGACGGTCAGAAGAAAGGAGTGCTTTTCGCCGTCGCTGCCGTCCGCGAGACGGCGCACGTCGCCCCGGTCCTGATAGGCGCGGGGAAAACGTCGGACGACGTCTTCGACCGTGACCAAACCCGCCTTTTCGAGCGTCTTGGCGCGGGTGTCGCCGACGCCGTGCAGAACGCGGACGCTTGACGCGGGTCCCGGCTGTTCTTTCATGGGCTTCTCCTTCCTTTTTACTTTCTCTCTATATTTTACAACAAACGCGCGCGCTTTGCAAGAGCAAAACGCAATTTCGGGAGGGCGAGGGACAAGCGCCCGCGATCGACCGCTCCGGGGGCGAGCACGGCGGGGAAGAACCCGACCGGGACAAAAGGGGGGTGATCTCGGATTTTCAAGCGGAGGCGGGGAGATCCCGGCGCAAGCGGAAATCAAGACCGAAATGAAAAGACCGTCAAAAACAACTTTCCCCGAAGAAAATCGTTTTTTTGCTTTACAAAAGAATAAAAATCTGTTATAATACGGTATAAGGGAGCGAATACCTTTCGGGCAGATCGCCCCCCGATTGTGAGGATTGAACGTGAAAAAAACTCCGGTAAAAGCCTATAAAAATCCCGCACGGGACACCCGGATCGCCACCAAAGAGGACGTCATCGCGATCGTCGCTTTCGGTTGCCTTGCGATCCTGCTTCTGGTCGTCCTTGCGGTCTATACGCGTTTCGCCAATCTCTATACCGGGATCGGCGTTCTCGCGGCGTACCTTCTCCTGCTCACCCTCTGGGCGGCGCGCAGAATGAAGGTCGACCCGATCATGCTCGACAACTCGATGCTCGGACTGTTGACCAGTCCGCTCGGCGAACTGATCGGGAAACTCCATTCGCCCGCCCTGATCTGCGACGAGTACGGCAACCTCTGCTGGTACAACGCGGAACTCGCGCCGTGGCTCGAAGGGAAGGGCGCCTCGCTCGGCAGTTCGATCAACTCGCTCTTCAACGTCGACGAGGAACATCACCGCCTGAACGTCAACGACCGCGTCTACTCCTACGACGCCGTCGGTACCGAGTGCGAGGGAAGACGCTACGTCCTGATCGTCCTGAAAGACGTGACCGACCTGGTAGGGCTCGAAGAGAAGTACGACAAGGAACGCGTGGTCGTCGCTTTCGTCTCTCTCGACAACATCGAAGAGGTCATTCAGAACGTCCACGAGAACCTGCGCGACGCCGTCGCCGACGTCGACGAGAAACTCCGCCACTGGGTAGACAAGGTCGGCGGGATCATCAAATCCTACGATAACGACAAATATATCCTGTTCTTCGACTCCGCCGATCTCGACGAGTTCATCCGCAACCGTTTCGAGATCCTCGACCGCGTGAGAAGCACGCATATCGGGGACGGCATTTCGGTCACGATCTCGATGGGCGTGGCGCGCGTCAGCGGTTCTCTTGCCGTCCGGCAGGAGGCGGCGCAGGCGGCGCTTGACCTTGCGCTTCAGCGCGGCGGCGACCAGGTCGTCTACAAGTACGAGGGCGGTATCGAGTACTACGGTGGACGGACGAAAGCCGTCTACAAACGCACCAACGTCCGCGCCCGTATGATCTCGAAACAACTCTGCGCCCTGATCGCGCGCGCCGACAACGTGATCATCATGGGACACCGGTTCGCCGACTTCGACGCCTTCGGCGCGGCGATCGGCGTCGCGAAGATCTGTCAGGGATGCGGCGTCCGTCCGACCATTGCGATCGACTCGGGCAACGAGAACCTGCGCAACTGCTTCCAGAAGGCGTCGGAACTCGCCGACCTGCACGGAATGTTCGTCGGGGAAAAGGAGGCGCTCGAATCGGTCAAGCGCGATACGCTCTTGATCGTGGTCGACGTCAACAACTTCAGTTATACCGAGTTCCCGTCGGTCTTTGAGCGCGTCGAATCGGTCGCCGTCATCGACCACCACATCCAGACGACCGAGTTCCCGTCGAAGGTCAAACTCGACTTCATCGAGCCGTCGGCTTCGTCGGCGTCGGAACTGGTCTGCGAACTGCTTGAATTCGGCAGCGGCACAGCCACGCTCCGCAAGGAGGAGGCGGAACTCCTGCTCGCGGGTATTCTGCTCGACACCAAGCACTTCACGCGCAACTCCGGCGTCCGCACCTATTCGGCGGCGCACTTCCTCGGGGCGGCGGGCGCCGACTCGGTGGATACCGACGACCTGTTCCGCGTCGACGCCGATTCCTTCTACAAGGAGTCGCGCTTCATCGGCGCGATCCAGATCTACCGCGGCAATATCGCCATCTCCTGCGTCGAGGGCGACACCGACCAGTCCTACCGCGTCATCGCGGCGCAGGCTGCGGATAAGATGCTCTCGATCAACAAGATAGAGGCGGCGTTCGCCCTGGTCAAGATCGAGGGAACCACCTATATCTCCGCCCGTTCCAAGGGGACGATCAACGTGCAGTTGATCCTGGAGAAGATGTCGGGCGGCGGACATTTCGACGTTGCGGGCGCGCAGGTCGGCGAGGAGCCGGTGCAGAGCGTTCTTTCCCAGGTCAAACGGTGCGTCGACGAGTATTTCGCGCACGGATGACCGCAAACGAGTAAAACACGAGGTTTTTTAACATGAAAGTCATTTTGTTACAGGACGTAAAAGGACAGGGAAAAAAGGATCAGATCGTCGAGGTCTCGGACGGGTTCGCCCGCAACTTCCTTTTCCCGCAGAAGAAGGCGATCCCCGCCGACGCGCAGGCGCAGAACCAACTGAAGGGGAAGCGCGAAGCCGAACAGCACCGGATCGACGAAGAGAAGAAGGCGGCGCGCGAACTCGCGGATAAACTCGCGGGCGTCGTGTTGCATATCAAAGCCCCCTCGGGCGGCGACGGACGGCTCTACGGCGCGGTGACGAACAAAGAGATCGCGACGGCGCTCGCTGAGAAGGTCGGTCAGCCGGTCGACAAGCGCAAGATCTCGCTCGACAGCCCGATCAAGGCGCACGGGACCTACCAGATCACGGTAAAACTGTACGAAGGGATCGAGGGCAAATTCACGGTCTCGGTCGAGGGGTAACGACGGATGGAAGCATCTGATCTGATGAAAAAAATGCCGCTCGCCGTCGAGGCGGAGCAGTCGGTCCTCGGCTCGATCCTCGTCAAACCCGAGAGTTTCGAGCGGATCGCCGGGAAACTGGACGCCGACGATTTCTATATGGAAGAGCACCGGGCGATCTTTTCTGCGATCCAGGAAATGTTCCTGAAGAACCGCACGATCGACACGGTGACGCTGGTCGACGCGCTGGTGCAGGGCGGATACCGCGACAAGAGCGGGGGGATCCAGTACCTGACGCAGATCGCGCAGGTGGTTCCGTCCGCCGCGAACATCGCCGACTACGCGAAGATCGTCAAGGAAAAGGCGATGCTCCGTCGGCTGATCACCGCGTGCGAGGAAATCTCCGAGGAAGCCTCCTCCGAGCAGGGGGACGCCGCGCGCGTCATCGACGCCGCCGAGCAGCGGATCTTCGAACTCACGCAGAACAAGGGTTCGCGCGAGTTCCGCCACGTCAAGGATATTCTGAAAACCGTCTTTCAGGAACTGGTCGACCGTTCCGAGCACAAAGAGGTCGATAACGGCGTTCGCACCGGCTTTTCCGACCTCGACCGCGTACTCGTGCAACTCGGTCCCGCAGACCTCGTTCTGGTCGGCGCGCGCCCCGGTATGGGGAAGACCAGTTTCGCTATGAACATCGCGGTCAACGCCGCGAAACAGACCGGGAAAGCG
>CACYZS010000139.1 GCA_902778985.1 uncultured Ruminococcus sp. | reverse complement strand
GCCGTGCGCCCCCTCGTCGTCCTCGCTGAACCAGCCGCGGGTGCCGCAGACGATCCGACCGTCCGAGAGAAACGCGTTGTTGTGCAGGAACCGGATATCGTCGAAGCCGAGCGAGGAAAGGTAGGCGTTCATTTTGGTTTCGGTCGACCACCAGAAATCGTGATTGCCCTTGCCGAGGATCTTTTTGCCGGGCAGGGAATGGAGAAAGGTGAAGTCCGACTCCGTTCCGGCAAGCGAGATCGACCAGGAGACGTCCCCGGGGATCACGACGGTATCGTTCTCCGTTACCACCGCGCGCCAGTTCTTTTCGAGCCGTTCGGTATAGCCCGTCCACTTCTTGCCGAAGACTTCCATGGATTTGTCGGTATCGGCTGCGGTAGACAGATGCAGATCCGAGATCGCGAAAAGCGCCAAGTCGGGAACACCCCCTTTCTTTCTGCATAATCCGCCCGTTATACGGGCATACTCTCCCCCGGCGCAACGCCGGAAAAGGAGAATGAAATGAAAGACGACGAAATGAAAGACTGCGGCACTTCCTGCAAGAAGATCAAGGGGATCACCTGCGACGTGAAGGGCTGCGAGTACAACGACGGGAAAAACGAGTGCACGGCAGGGCATATCTCGGTCGGACCGACCGACGCCTGCTGTTCGGACGAAACGGTCTGCGCGACCTTCCGCCCCAAATCCGAGGGCTGAATTACAGTCCCGCGAACTCGAGCACCCGCGCGGGCATCTCGGCGGGGGCGACCGTGCCGGTAAAGCGGACGGTGCGTTCCCCGATGCCCTGGAGCGGGACCGGGATCGGCGTGGAGGTCAGCGCCGACAGTTCGCGCAGAGCCGAAAGATCGCTCGCGGGTTCCTTGCCCGACAGGCAACGGAAGACGTTCGCGGCGAACTTGTACGGGCTTGCCGTCGAGGCGAGCAGGATCTTCTGCGCGCGGTCGCGGGCGTTCCGGTCGGCGCGGATCGCGGCGTAACCGACCGCCGTATGCGGATCGGCAAGGTATCCGGCTTCCCAAGCGAGCCGGATCGCCTCGCCGGTCTTTTCTTCGTCGGCGGAATATCCGACGAAATCGGCGCGGATCGCCGTCATTTCCTCGTGGGTAAGGGCGTAGGTGCCGGTCGCGGCGAGTTGCTCCATCAGCGCCTTGCATCTGCGCGCGCCGAACTTGACGAACAGGAGCCGTTCGAGGTTGCTCGAGATCAGAATGTCCATCGAAGGGGACATCGTGGTATGGAAGGTGCGGTTGCGGTCGTAGACGCCGCAGGCAAGGAACTCGGTCAGAACGTCGTTGCGGTTGGACGCGCAGATCAGGCGACCGAAGGGAACGCCCATCTTCTTCGCCAGATACGCGGCGAAGATGTTGCCGAAGTTGCCGGTCGGGACCGTCACGTCGACGGTATCGCCCATTCCGATCCGGGACGAGGTCACCATATCGCAGTACGCCGAGACGTAGTAGGCGATCTGGGGCGCGAGGCGTCCCCAGTTGATCGAGTTCGCGCTCGACAGGATCACGCCCGCCTGCCCGAGTTTCTCACGGATCGCGGGATCCGAGAAGATCTGTTTCACTCCGGTCTGCGCGTCGTCGAAGTTGCCGCGGATCGCGGTCACGTTGACGTTGTTCCCGGTCTGCGTCGCCATCTGCAGTTTCTGCACCCGGCTGACGCCGTCGGCGGGGTAGAAGACCTGGATCTTGGTCTGCGGAACGTCACGGTAGCCTTCGAGCGCCGCCTTGCCGGTGTCGCCCGACGTGGCGACGAGGATCAAAGCGGTCTTGGTCTCCCCGGTCTTGCGGAGCGCGCGGGAGAGCAGGCGCGGCATGATCTGCAGCGCCATATCCTTGAACGCGCAGGTCGGTCCGTGCCAGAGTTCGAGGGCGACGGTGGTCCCGTCGATATCCGAGAGCGGCGCGGCGCCGCCGGGGAACCGTTCTTCACCGTACGCCTCGCGGCAGTCGGCAAGCAGTTCCTCTTCGGTGTAGTCGGTGAGGAATTTTCCGAGGATCCGGGCGGCGCGTTCGGGGTAGGGAAGGCGCGCCAGTTCTTCGAGTTCGTCCTCCGAGACAGTCGGGATCTCGGCGGGCATATAAAGCCCGCCGTCGGGAGCGAGACCGCGCTTGATGGCGTCGGCGCTCTGGACGAACGGTCCGGATGCGGAACGGGTGCTGGAGTAAAGCATTTTTCTATCCTTTCGTTTGGGAAAATCAAAATCGTGTGGAAAGTCCGGCGAGGGCAAAGAACCGCTCGGCGTTTCGGAAAAAGATCGCGTCGATCGCACGGTCGGACAGCCCCGCCGAAGAGAGGGCGGCGGCAAGGGACGGCAACGCGTCGGAAGACGGCAGCCCTTCCGGCAACTCGTCTGTGCCGTCGAAATCGGCGCCGAGCGCGATCGCGTCGGGAAAACGGGCGAACCCGTGGAGCAGATGGCGCGTAACGTCTGCGACCGATGCGCGCCCGGTCGGGGACAGGTGCGGGGCGTGAAAGGTGATCCCGACGAGTCCCCCGAGGTTCGCGATCCGGAATGCGTCGCGGTCGGTCAGGTTCCGCCCGTGCGGACAGAGCCCGTCAAAACCGACGTGCGAGGCGATCGCGACTTTCCCCGCCCGCTCGCAGAGCGAGAGGATCCCGTCGGTCGATTGACGCGAGGCGTGCGAAACGTCGGGGATCAGTCCGAGGGCAAGACAGCGTGCGATCGCCGCCCGCCCGAAGTCGGTCAGTCCTTTTTCGGTATCCCACGCGCCGCCGAGGGCGTTTTCACCCCGCCAGAACGGGATCACCGACAGAACGCCGATCTTTGAAAGTTCGTCGAGGACCGACAGGTCGTTCCCGATCAACCGCAGATCTTCTACCGAGAGCGGAACGCGTTCTTTGGGTATCCCCGCCGCCTCGCATTTCTCCCGAAACGACGCGGCGATCCGATAGAGATCAAACAGACACGCTTCGTCGCTTCTCCCTTCCCGGCACCAGATCGCCGCCAGTGCGTTCGTTCCGTCGGGAAAGACCCGGGAAGTCAGGCGCAGGGCGAGGGCGGGGGACGAGAGGGGCAGGTCGTAAAGGTCGCTTTTGAGGGGGGTATCGGCGTGCAGAACGCTCAGACGCGCAGGGCACCGGGTCGTCTTCTTCATGTTTCACCTCTCCTGAGTTTTGGTACTCTTATGCGGAGAGGGGAGCGATTATGCGTAAAAAGCCGCCCGGATATGCTCGATCCTGGTCACGCGGTCGCACGCTTCGTCCGGGTCAAGATAGACCTCGATGACGTCAAACCGAACGGAAAGTTTCGGGTCGGGGTGCTGCGCGAGCCAGATCTTCGCCGCCCGGATCACGTGTTCCTGCTTGTCGCGGGTGACGGCGGCGGCGGGGCGCGTCAGCCGGGAAGAATCCCCGGGGTTAAGCCGTCGGGTCTTGACCTCGACGAAGACCAGCGTTTTGCCTCGCTTCGCCACGACGTCGATCTCGGCGCTCCCCGCCCGGTAGTTGCGGGAGAGGATGCGGTAGAACCGACGGCAGAGATAACCGACCGCGGCGTTCTCACCGCGGTCGCCCCGGGCGCGTTTTTCGGTCTTGCTCATTTGGTTTCGTCCTCGTTCAGGAATTTCAGAAACGAGCGGCGGTGGAGAGGGCAGGGACCGAGCCGACGCAGGGCGTCCATGTGCTCCCTCGTCCCGTATCCCTTGTGCTTGGCAAACCCGTATTCGGGGTAGTCGCGGTCGTTTTCAAGGCAGATGCGATCCCGCGTCACCTTCGCCAGGATACTGGCGGCGGAGATCGAGACCGAGAGCGCGTCGCCCGAGATCACGGTTTTGTGCGGCAGGTCGATCCCGCGCGCGCAGTTCCCGTCGATCAGGGCAAACATCGTGGCGTTCAGGATGTTCAACTCGTCGATCTCCTCGGGCGACGCCATACCGACGGCGTAGGAGAGGGCGGATTCGCGCACCGCGTCGAAGAGGCGGTCGCGTTGTTTCGGGGTCAGTTTTTTCGAGTCGTTAAGACCCGGGATCACGCATCCCGCGGGGAGGATACAGGCGGCGGCGACGACGGGACCCGAGAGCGGACCTCTGCCCGCCTCGTCCACGCCGCAGATCGCGGTATAGCCCGCCTCGCGCAGTTGGTTTTCAAAGGTCTCGTCGGGGGTGGTCTTATTCAGCATACGTCGGTCTCCCCCTTCTTTTCGCGCAGGTCGCGCGTCGGTCTTTCAAGCGAGATGCGCCCGATCACGCCCGAACGGAACTCGTCGAGCAGCATTTCCGCCGTCCGGCGCATATTGACTTCTCCCCCGGAAACGAGGAAGCCGCGCTTGCGTCCGACCATCTCGAGCAGGTCGTAGCCGTCGCGCCCCTCGGCGTCCTCGGGGTTGAGTTTGTAGCGGGCGAAAAACAGGGCGGGGCAGACGCCGACCAGCCGTTCGCAGAGCGTCATGGCGAGCGTTTCGACGTCGAGCACGCCGTCGCGGATCGCCCCGGTCAGGGCGAGGTTCTCGCCCACGGTCTTCTCGTCGAACTTCGGCCAGAGAACGCCCGGCGTATCGAGCAGCGACAGCCCGATTGAGGTACTTACCCACTGTTTTGCCGTCGTGACGCCCGGTCGGTTCTCGACCTTGGCGCGTTTGGAGCCGGCAAGTCGGTTGATCAGCGAGGATTTGCCGACGTTCGGGATACCGACGATCATCGCCGAGAGCCGCCGTCCCGTCATCCCCTTCGCTTCGTTTTTGGCGATCTTCTCGGCAAGGATCTTACGCACCGCGTCGCCGATCTTCGCGATCCCGTCCCCGGTCACGCAGTCGATCAGGAGCGCCTCGTTTTCGGTCTTGGCGTAATGCGAGAGCCACGCGTCGCTGACAGACGGATCGGCAAGCGAGGCTTTGTTCAGTAGCGTCAGTTTGGGTTTCCCGGCGGTTAGTTTTAAGATTTCCGGGTTCTTGGAACTCCGGGGGATCCGCGCGTCGAGCAGTTCGAGCACGATATCCACCTGCGAAAGACACTCGGCGATCAGGCGCCGGGTTTTCGCCATATGACCGGGGAACCATTGGATCGGATCAAGCGCCATATCGGTACCGTTCCGGGGCGTCCCCGGCATCCTTTCTTTTGATTTGGTTCAGCGTCCGAATTGGAAGCGCACGACGCCGAGGATCGAGCGGAGATCGACCGTCCCTGCGTCGCTTGACGCCGTGCGGTTGTCCCCG
>CACYZS010000138.1 GCA_902778985.1 uncultured Ruminococcus sp. | reverse complement strand
TCGAAGAGACGGCGAAAAAGCGCCCGGATAACCGCTGGATCTTTATCCGCGGCGACCTTGCCGACGCGGCTGCCGTCGACGCGCTCTTCCGTGAATACCGCCCGGGGGTGGTCGTCAATTTGGCAGCGCAGGCGGGGGTTCGCTACTCGATCGATCACCCCGACGTCTACCTTTCAAGCAACGTGATCGGCTTCTACAACATCCTCGAGGCGTGCCGCCGCTACCCGGTCCTTCACCTGGTCTACGCGTCCTCGTCCTCGGTCTACGGCTCGAATAAGAAGGTGCCGTATTCGACCGACGATATGGTCGACGATCCGGTCTCGCTCTACGCCGCGACCAAAAAGTCGAACGAACTGTTCGCTCACGCCTACGCCAAACTCTACGACATCCCGACCACGGGTCTGCGCTTCTTCACGGTCTACGGCCCCGCCGGGCGCCCCGATATGGCGTACTTCGGCTTCACCGACAAACTGAGACGAGGAAAGACCATCAAGATCTTCAACTACGGCAACTGCAAACGCGACTTCACCTACGTCGACGACGTGGTCGAGGGGATCCGCCGGGTCATGGTGCGCGCCCCCGAAAAGAAGAAGGGCGACGACGGTCTTCCGATCCCGCCCGTCCGGCTCTACAACATCGGGAACAGCAACCCCGAAAATCTGCTCGACTTCGTTTCGGTTTTGCAGGAAGAGTTGATCCGCGCCGGGGTGTTGCCCGCCGATTACGATTTTGACTCCCACAAGGAACTGGTGCCGATGCAGCCGGGCGACGTCCCGATCACGTATTCCGACACGTCGCCGCTCGAGCGCGACACCGGCTTCCGCCCTGCCACGCCGCTTCGAGAGGGGCTTCGCCGCTTCGCCGAGTGGTATCGGGGATACTACCTCAATTAAAAACCGGTCCCCCGTTTCGGGCGGGGGATCGACGCTTTTACAAGAATAACGACGAAAGGGGGGAACCCGCCGTGACCTACGCCGACCGACTGCATCCGCTGACGGTCTTTCTCTGGTATCTTGCGATCCTGGTTTTGACCATGACGGCGACCAGTCCCGCCGCCCTGCTCCCCCTGTTCGTCTGCGCCGTTCTGCTCCGGGGGGTGCAGATCGGGGTCAAAAGGATGCTTGCGGGCGTGCCGCTCGCCCTGCTCCTTCTGCTCTCGGTCACCGCGATCAACCTGTTCCTCGTCCACCGCGGGGCGAAGATCCTGTTCTTTTTGAACGGAAAACCCGTCACGCTCGAGGCGGGATTGGCGGGGGTATCGTCGGGCGTGATGATCCTTTCGGTGATCCTGTTCTGCTCCTGTCTTGCCCGGTCGCTGCCCGGCGACCGCCTGCTCTCGCTCTTTGCGCGGCGGCTGCCGCGACTGGCGCTTTTACTCCGTATGACGCTCGGTTTCGTCCCCCGTCTCCGCCTGCGCTACCGGGAGATCACCGACGCGCGGGGTGCGCTCGGACTTGCCGACGAGGGCGGCGCGATCAAACGGATCAAGGCGCGCCTCTCCGACCTTTCGATTCTGACGACGCTGATGCTCGAGGAGTCGATGGATCAGGCGGACGGGATGCGGGCGCGGGGCTACGGACTTCCGGGTGCGACGCGCGCCGTCACCGAACCGAAGTCGTACCGCGACGGGCTGCTTGCCGCCGTACTGATCCTGCTCCTCGTCCCGGCGCTCTACCCCCTGTTCTCGGGGAGAGGGGATTGGAACTGGTACCCGCTCGATACGTCTGCGCTGATCCCCGATCTTGCGCTCGCCCTGTGCTTTGCCGCGGGAACGGCGATCGCCGTCCTGCCCATCTTCCTTGAAGGAAAGGAAACGCTGAAATGGCATATCTTACGCTCTCGGATCTGACCTTTGCCTACCAAGGCGCGGCGACCCCCGCCCTGACCGGGTGTTCTCTCTCGGTCGGGGAAGGGGAGTTTTTGCTTGTCGTCGGGCGGAGCGGATGCGGCAAAACTACGCTTCTGCGCTGCCTCAAACCCGCGCTTGCTCCCCACGGGGTGACGGCGGGCGAAGTCGTATTCGCCGGGACGCCGATCGGGGAACTGTCCCCCTACGACGCGGCGACGCTGATCGGCTTCGTCGGGCAGGATCCCGAACGGCAGACGGTGTGCGACACGGTGTTTGCCGAGATCGCCTTCGGGCTTGAAGCGGTCGGCGTGGAGGGGACGTTGATCCCCGGACGCGTCGCCGAGGCGGCGGACTTTCTCGGGATCGCGCACCTCGCGTCCCGCAAGATTTCTGAACTGTCGGGCGGCGAGAAGCAACTCGTCAACCTTGCGTCGGCGCTCGCGCTCCGTCCGCGGCTGCTGTTGCTCGACGAGCCGGTGACGCGGCTCGATCCCCCGGCAAAACTCCGGTTTCTGTCCGCCGTGCGCCGCGTAAACGAAGAAGCGGGCGTGACCGTGATCCTCGCGGGACACGATACCGAGGAACTCTTTCCCGTGGTCGACCGCGTCGTTCTGATGGACGCCGGACGGATCGTTTCGGCGCTCCCGCCGCGTGCGTTCGTAAAGGGAGCCGCGGGCGAGGCGCTCGCGTTTCTGCCGACCGTGCCCCGCGTTTTCCGCTCTGCCGAGGGGACCGGCGAACCCCCGCTCTCGGTGCGCGAAGGGCGTGCTTGGCTCAAAGAAATACTCGGTGAAAACACGGCGACTGCAACCGACGGAGGCGCCCCAAACGAAACCGACGCCGCCCAAAAAAAACCGGAATTGCTCTCCGCCCGCGACGTGTGGTTCCGCTACGGAAAAGACGAGCCCGACGTCGTGGCGAACCTTACCTGCTCGCTCGGATCCGGTGAGATCCTTTCGGTCGTCGGTCCGAACGGAGCGGGGAAGACCACGCTTCTGAAACTGCTGGCGGGGATCCTGCGTCCTTTCGCCGGATCCATCCGTTACGAAGGGAAAAAGGGACTTCCCAAACCGGGACGGGGCGGGATTGCGTATTTGCCGCAGAACCCCGCGCTCCTCTTTGCCCGCGACACGGCGCGCGAGGAACTGTCCGAGATGACCGCCGGGACGCCCGACGGAGACGAACGCATCGCGGACGTTACGTCCCGCCTGTACCTTGACGGGATCCTCGACGCGCACCCCTACGATATCAGCGGCGGCGAACAGACGCGGCTCGCGATCGCCAAACTGCTGCTGCTCTCCCCGCGCGTCCTGCTGCTCGACGAACCGACGGCGGGACTGGACCCGGTCGCCAAAAACGAGTTGCGCGACCTGCTCCGAGAACTGGCGAAGACCGGGTGCGGGGTGGTGGTTGCCACGCACGATCTCGCCTTTGCCGCCGAGATCTCCGACCGCGTCGCCACCTTCTTCCGCGCAACGCTCGCTTCGTCGTCCGATACGCGCCGGTTCTTCTCCGGCAACCGCTTCTACACCACGCAGGCGGTGCGTCTGACGCGCGATCTGCTCCCGGTCTCGCTCACGTCGGAAGAGGCGGTCGCCGCTCTCCAAGAGAGGACGGGGGGTGCGAGATGACGGCGCGGCGCACCTGTACTTTTTTGCTTGCCCTCGGGGGGGTTCTGTTGGTTTTCGACGCGTTTTTATGGTTCCGGGGGCAGTATCGACTCGCCTTCCCGATCCTCGCGTTCCTTCTGACGCTCCCCGCGCTGATCGTCTTTGAGTGGCGGCGCACCGGGGCGCGCGAACTGGCGGCGATCGCCGTCATGACCGGGATCTCGGTGGTCGGGCGGGTGCTGTTCGCTCCGCTCCCCGGTTTCAAGCCGGTGTCCGCCGTCGTGATCCTGACCGGGCTTTCCTTCGGACCGCTCGCCGGGTTCATGACCGGGGCGGCGACGGCGCTGCTCTCCAACTTCTTCTTCGGGCAGGGACCCTGGACGGCGTTCCAGATGCTTGCCTGGGGGGCGGTCGGCTTCCTTGCCGGACTGTTCTCCCGAAGCCGGATCCGCAAGAATCCGATCCTGCTTTGTCTGCTCGGGATCGTCGGCGGCGTCCTGTTCTCGGCTCTGACCGACCTCTGGACGACCGTCGCCGCGACCGGGACCCTGCTCCCCGCCGCCTACCTGACCTTTTTGATCTCGGGT
>CACYZS010000137.1 GCA_902778985.1 uncultured Ruminococcus sp. | reverse complement strand
GGGGTGCCGTGCCCGATCCATTGCGAACCGTCAAGGATCAAAAAGTATCCTCGATCTTTGGCGTACTTTGCGACCACGAGGATCGGCACTTTATCTCCCGTTACGTTGGAAACCGGATTGCAGATCAGAACCGCCGTACGGCGGTTTTCTTTTCTTTTGACGTCCGCGATGGGATCCGTAGCAGAAAAGATCGAATAATCGGCGATCCCCTCGTCCCGAAGACGCACGACGGGACGAAGTACCGCGTTGTGCTCTTGGTCGCTTAAAAGGATATGGTCGCCGGGCTTCACCCGGCATCGGATCGCCAGGTTCAGCCCGAAGGTCGCGTTCGGGATGAAAACAATGGTAGACGGATCGTTTACCCCGAGGAATTCCGCCGCGGCGCAGCGGGCGTTATAGACCTCCTCGGACGCGAGCAAAGACAGAGTGTGCGCCCCTCTCCCTGGATTTCCGCCGATCCTTTCGATGCAGTCGACGACGGCTTTCAGAACGCCCGGCGGCTTCGGGTATGTCGTCGCGGCGTTATCGAGATAGATCACTTCCACGCCTCGCGAGACCGGAGCCGGATCCCCGCGTCCGACAGCAGAGGAAATACGCGGTACGCGTCGCGTTCCGCAAATGAAAGCCCGTAGGAGCATCCTTCGGTCCGGTCGGTTTCCTTGATGACGTTTGCCGTGATCCCTTCCTTTGCAAGCAAGCGCTTTGCCTTGATGGCGTAGGAGATCGAGCCGACAAGTATTCTTCTGTCTTCCATGTTTCCCTCGTTTTGCGTTTCGAAATTCATCCCTTCTCATAGATAGAATATGCGTCATGTCACCCTTCGGACAAAAGATGGAGCAGTTCACGCGAAAAAAACTGCTTTCCGCCGAAAAAAACAGGAAAAGCAGGTAGACAAACGCGCGCGCGGGTGATATAATAGATTGAAGAAATGCAAGGGGGACGAAGATGGGAAGGATCGTTCAGTTTGACGGACGCGGTATCGGATCGAACTGCTATCTGTTCTCTGACGACGAGTGCGAAAACGCCGTCGTGATCGACCCGTCCGCCTCTCCCGAAACGACCGCACACTTGTTCGGTCACGTTACGCCCATCATCCGGGCGATCCTTCTGACCCATGCGCACGCCGACCATATGCTCGCCTTGAAAAAATGGAAAGAGGAGACCGGCGCCCCGGTTTTGATCGGACGATACGACAAATACGCCGTCAACGATCCCATGGCAAACGTCGCAGATCTGCTCGGACTTCCGAGCGGCGACTTCGGGGAGGCGGACCGAGGGCTTGAAGACGGGGAAGTGATCGCCGTCGGACGCGAAAAACTCAGGGTTCTGTATACCCCGGGGCACACGGCTGGCTCGGTCTGTTATCTCTCGTCCGACGCTCTCTTTTCGGGCGACACGATCTTTTCGCTCGGCGGCGTTGGACGCACCGACTTCTTCGGCGGTTCCGAAGAAAGCCTTGCCGATTCGGTCAAACGGATTCTATCGTTGCCACCTACCGTAACGGTCTATCCCGGTCACGGACGCAAAACCACCGTCGCGCTTGAACGTATCTATCACGCATACACTCCCGACTGACGGGAACGAAAGGGTAACGCACATGGAAGAAATGTCGAACAACTTCATTCACGAAATCATCGACGAAGACCTGGAAAAAGATCCGTCGCTCAAGATCCATACCCGTTTTCCTCCTGAACCGAACGGATACCTGCACATCGGGAGCGCGAAAGCGATCTGGATCAACAGTATGACCGCAAAGAAATACGGCGGTCTTTTCAACCTGCGTTACGACGATACCAACCCGACCAAGGAAGGCGACGAGTTCGTCAAGTCGATCTACGAGGATCTCTGCTGGCTCGGCGCAGAGCCGACCGGCGGCGTCTTCTACGGATCGGACTACTTTGACAAGTGCTACGAATTCGCCGTCAAACTGATCAAGCAGGGCGACGCCTACGTCTGCGATCTTTCCGCCGATGAGATGCGCGAATACCGCGGTACGCTGACCGAGCCGGGTAAGCCCAGCGCGCATGAAGAACGGGGAATTCCCGGACGGCGCGAAGACCCTGCGTGCCAAGATCGATATGGCGTCCCCGAACATCAATCTGCGCGACCCCGCGATCTACCGCATCGTACACACCGCGCATCATCGGCAGGGCAACAAGTGGTGTATCTATCCGCTCTACGATTACGCCCATCCGATCCAGGACGCGCTTGAGGGGATCACGCACTCGCTCTGCTCGATCGAGTTTGAAAACCACCGTCCGCTCTACGATTGGGTCGTCGAGCACGTCGGGTTTAATCCGCGCCCGCATCAGTACGAGTTCGCGCGTCTGAACGTCACGCATACCGTTATGAGCAAGCGCTATCTGCGCGAACTTGTCGAGACGGGGCTTGTCGACGGTTGGGACGATCCGCGAATGCCGACCATCTGCGGTCTTCGCCGCAGAGGATACACCCCCGCGTCCATCTTTGATTTCGTATCCCGCGCGGGCGTTGCCAAGGCGTTGAGTCTGGTTGATCACGAACTGCTTGAACACTGCATTCGTGAGGAACTGAATGAAACGGCGCCGCGCCGTGTCGCGATCCTGAAACCGATCAAAGTGACCGTCACGAACTATCCCGAAGGGAAGACTGAGTATTTCGATCTGCCGAACCATCCGCAGCACCCGGAACTCGGCACACGGAAGGTCCCGTTCTCGCGCCATCTTCTGATCGACGCCGACGACTTCGCGCTCGATCCTCCGCCCAAGTTCTTCCGCTTAAAACCCGGCGGAGAAGTCAGGCTGATGGGGAGTTATCTCCTGAAATACGAGGATATCAAGACCGATGCCGACGGTAAGATCGAAGAGATCTTCTGCACGGTCGATCTCGAAACCGGGAACGGCAATCCCGCCGACGGAAGAAAAGTCAAGGGGACCATCCACTGGCTCTCCGACGCCGAGAGCATCCCGGTCGACGTCAAACTCTTCGACGAACTCTTTACCATTGAGAACGTCGCGGATATCCCCGAAGGGAAAGGATACGGCGACTTCCTTAACGTCGACTCCGTGACCGATCTTCCCGCTGCGCGCGTCGAAGCGTCTCTCTCTGACGCCAAACCAGGCGAACGGTTCCAGTTCGTGCGCGTCGGATACTTTGTTAAGGATACCAAATACGAAAATACGTTCAATCGCATCGTCGGACTGAAAGACAGTTACAAAGTCTGACGAAACAAAGGAGTAAACATGAAAATCAACACCAAGTGCATCCAGTCCGGTTACAAGCCCAAAAACGGGGAAGCGCGGATTCTTCCGATCTGGCAGTCGACCACGTTCAAATACGACTCGAGCGACGAGATGGGACAACTCTTCGATCTGAAGAAGAGCGGATATTTTTACTCCCGCCTCGCCAACCCGACCTGCGACGCGGTCGCCGCGAAGATCGCAGATCTCGAGGGCGGCGTCGCCGCGATGCTCACCTCTTCCGGACAGGCGGCGAACCTGATCGCGCTGTTCAATATCGTGTCCGCGGGACAGCATATCGTGGCTTCTTCCGCGATCTACGGCGGTACGTTCAATCTTCTCGGCGTGACCATGAAGAAGATGGGAATCGACGTCACCTTCGTTGATCCCGACGCGTCGCCCGAGGAACTCGACGCGGCGTTCAAGCCCGAAACGAGAGCGGTCTTCGCCGAGTCGATTTCCAACCCGGCGCTTGCCGTTCTGGACTTTGACAAGTTCGTTGCCGCGGCACACAAGCACGGCGTTCCGATCGTGGTCGACAATACCTTCCCGACGCCTGTCAACTGCCGTCCTTTTGAGTTCGGCGTGGATATCGTGACCCACGCCACGACCAAGTATATGGACGGTCATGCGATGACCATCGGCGGCGTCATCGTCGACAGCGGCAACTTCGATTGGGAGGCGCACGCGGACAAGTATCCCGGGCTCACCACTCCCGACGATTCCTACCACGGTATCACGTACACCAAGCAGTTTGGAAAACTCGCGTACATCACCAAGGCGGTTGCTCAGTTGATGCGTGACTTCGGCGCGATTCAGGCGCCGCAGAACGCGTTCTTAATCAACATCGGGCTTGAAACGCTTCCTCTGCGTATGAAACGTCACTGCGAGAACGCCCGCGCCGTCGCCGAGTTTCTTTCCAAACATCCGAAAGTGACCTGGGTGAACTATCCCGACCTTCCCGGCAACCGTTACTACGACCTTGCGAAAAAATACATGCCGAACGGGACCTGCGGCGTCGTTTCCTTCGGGATCAAGGGCGGCAGGGAAGCCGCGACGCGTTTCATGGATTCGTTGAAACTCGCGGCGATCGTCACGCACGTTGCCGACGCGCGTACCTGCGTTCTGCATCCCGCGAGCACCACGCACCGGCAGTTGACCGACAAGCAACTCGAGGAGTGCAAAACGCCCGCCGATCTCGTTCGTTTCTCGGTCGGGATCGAGGACGCCGAGGACATCATCGCCGATCTTGCGCAGGCGCTTGATCGGGCGTAATGGGACGTGTGACGTCGGCGATATCCCGGCTCCTGTCGCTCGTATATCCTTCTAAATGCGTTTGCTGCGGCGAATTGCTTGACAAGGACGACGAGGTGTTCTGCCGTACCTGTTACGACCGGTACGAAAACGCCAAACAGGAGATCTGCAGCCGTTGTCTGCAACCCCGCTGCCGCTGCACCTGTCCGTCCTTTTCGCTCGGAAAAGCCGGGCTACGCCGTCTTGTCAAACTTTATAAGTATCAGCCGTCGGAAGGCGATCTTCCCGAGAACAGAATCCTCTTCGCTTTGAAGCAAAGACACCTGCAAAGCGTGTTCAACTTTATTGCCCGTGACCTCGCCGAGGCGATCGAAGACGCGCTGACGCCGAAAGAGAAGGCTACGGCGATCCTCGTTCCGTGTCCACGTAGCGACCGTGCCAAAGCCAAGAACGGTTACGACCATATGGAGCGCCTTTCTGTTGCCATATCGCGTGAAATCGACTTTCCGGTCTCGCTTTCGCTCAGACGCGCACGCGGCGGCAGAATGCAAAAGAAACTGTCCGCAGAGGAGCGCAGAACCAACGTCGAGAACCGTTTCTTCGTTACCCAACCCGAAGATTTAGCGGGGAAGACAGTACTCCTGCTCGACGATCTGACGACCAGCGGCGCGACGCTTCTCGAGTGTCGCCGCGTCGTGAAAGCGGCGGGTGCCGCGCGTGTCATTCCGTGTGTGATCGCCGTATCCGGAAGGGATTTCGTCATTCGTCCGCGCAAGACAAGAAAAAAGGGGAAGTCCTACAAAAAGAAAAGACCGACCGCAGGTACGCAAAGCGCACCTCGGCCGATCCGGTAAAAGCGAGGCGGGAATATCCCGCCTCGTTCGTTATTTCAGCGTAGAGATAATCCGGTCGGTCCATTCGTCGACCGCCTTGACCTCTTCGGGAGTAACCTTTTTCGCAAACTTGAAGGGAAGTCCGCCCGTGATTGTCAACACGTCGTCAATGAAGTTCGTGCCGGCGTCCTTAATGATCGCCGTGAGTTTGGCAACGTCCTCGGGAAGACCGTCGGCGATCAGGGCGACGTTGGACGCCCGTTCCTTCGATAGATCGGCGCAGAAACGGCGGAACGAATCGGACAGGGAAGATTTGACCGTCGCGACGATTACGAGCAGGCGTTCGCGGTCGAGCGAGTAGTCGGGCGGAATACTGTCGACCTTGTAGGTAGACTCGGCTTTTCTCGCGACCTGGTCGGCGAGGACCAGAAGTTTGCCTTTGTTCGTGGCAGTCAAAACGCGCATTTTCATGGCATTGATCTCCTTCGATTTTATTCTTGTATCCATTATACCATATTCCACTGAGTTTGGAAAGAGGCGGAAATCGTTTTTTTGAAAAAAACTCGAGCGAACGCAAAGAATGAAAAACACCGAACGCCCGTCCGAAAGAGCAGAAGGGGTCCGTCACGAAAGGTCGACAGAGCGAGCAAAGACAAAAACACACCTCTAAGACCTAACCTGATCAAATCATACTGATCGAAAAATCATGATATATAATTATACCTAATATGTATTTTGTATAATAGAGGGAAGGGATTTGCGATCTGATA
>CACYZS010000136.1 GCA_902778985.1 uncultured Ruminococcus sp. | reverse complement strand
CGTGCCCGTGATCCTCTCGGAGATGAAGCCCGAACGCTTCTCACCGGCGCATAAGTATCCCGGGTTTGCCGAACTCGTCTGCTCGAATTCGCTCCGCTCCGCGCAACTCTCGAACGCCGTCGGACTTCTCAAAGAGGAGATGCGCCGTCTCGGCTCCCTGATCGTCACCACCGCCGACCTGACCAAGGTGCCCGCGGGCGCCGCCCTTGCCGTCGACAGGCAGGCGTTTTCCGACCTGATCACGTCAAGGATCGCGGAACATCCGCTGATCACGGTCACAAACGAAGAGGTGACCTCGATCCCCGAAGACGGGATCACCGTCGTCGCGACGGGCCCCTTGACCGACGGGGAAATGGCAAAGTCCATCTCCTCACTCTTCGGCGGGGATCAACTCTCCTTCTTTGACGCGGTCGCCCCCATCGTGGATGCAGAGAGCGTCGATCTTTCGATCGCCTACTTTGCCTCGCGTTACGGGAAGGGCGAACCGACCGATTATCTGAACTGCCCGATGACGTGCGAGGAGTACGACGCGTTCTACGACGCGCTCCTGCACGCTGAAACAGCGCCGCTCCACGACTTCGACGCCGAGGCGCAGAGCGAACCCAACGTCTTCGAGGGATGTATGCCGGTCGAGGTCATGGCGAAACGCGGTTACGACACGCTGCGCTACGGACCGATGAAACCCATCGGGTTGCCCGATCCAAAGACCGGGCGCGAACCCTTCGCCGTCGTTCAACTCCGCCGGGAAAACGTCGCCGGCACCATGTATAACCTCGTCGGCTTTCAGACCCATCTGACCTTCGGCGAGCAGAAACGCGTGTTCGGGTTGATTCCGGGGCTCGCAAATGCCTCGTATTTCCGCTACGGCGTGATGCATCGCAATACCTACATCAACTCCCCCGGACGGATTTCCCCGCAGTACGAAACCGTCGCTCGCCCCGGACTGTTCTTTGCGGGACAGATGACCGGCGTCGAGGGGTACGTCGAATCGGCAGCGTCCGGTTATATCGCCGGCGTTACAGCCGGGCTTCGCGCCAGAGGGGAAGAACCCGTCGATTTTCCCGATTCGACCGTGATCGGTTCGCTCGGTCACTACGTTTCGAGCGGTTCGCTTGGGAAATTCCAGCCGATGAACGCGAGTTTCGGGTTGATCGCGCCGCTGGACCGGAAAATCAAGGGCGGCAAACGCGCCCGCAACGACGAATATGCAAATCGATCTCTTGCTGTGGTCGGCGAACTGAACGACCGACTGTTCGGAAAGGGACAAAAGGAAGGATAACGTTTTGAAAATTTTGATCGACGTGATGGGATCGGATCTCGGTCCCGCGGAACTACTCCGTGGAGTAGTCGCCGCCACGAAACGCTTCGACGCGTCCCTGACCGCCGTCGGACCGCGTGAAGAGATCGAAAAAACCGCAAAAGAAAACGGGATCGACCTTTCGGGGATCGGGATCCTCGACGCGACCGACGTGATCACGATGGAAGACAAGCCCATGTCGGTTATTCGCGAGAAGAACCATTCCTCGATGGCGAACGGTCTTCGCGCGCTTGCGCACGGCGAGGCTGACGCCTTCGTCAGCGCGGGGAACACCGGCGCCCTGATCACCGGCGGGACCATGATCGTCCGTCGGATCCGCGGCGTTTCGCGCGCTGCGATCGGTACGCTGTTCCCGTTCTCTGCGCCCGTGCTCCTTCTCGACTCGGGAGCCAACCTTGACGTGACGCCCGATCACCTTGAACAGTTTGCGTTCATCGGTTCGCTCTATATGCGCAAGATGTTCGGAATTGAGTCTCCGCGCGTTGGTCTTCTGAACAACGGCACCGAGGAGACCAAGGGCAACCAGTTGCAGATCGATACGTACAAGAAACTGACCGAAATGGACGGTATCAATTTCGTCGGCAACGTCGAAGCGAAGGCGATCCCCTTCGGTGTCTGCGACGTTGTCGTGACCGACGGCTTCACGGGCAACCTGTTCCTGAAGACGGTCGAAGGAATGGCGAAGTATATGTCGCGCAACCTCAAAGACATTTTCCATTCCACTCTTTTGACCAAGTTGTCGGGATTCCTGATCCGCAAACGCTTCGCCGAATTCAAGGAGGCGTTCAGCGCGACCAAACACGGCGGGGCGCCGATCCTCGGACTGCGCGCGCCGGTCATTAAAGCGCACGGTTCGTCCAACGCCCGCGCGATCGCAAGCGCGGTCGGACAGGCGATCCGGTTTGCGGAAGGTAATTTCAACGAAGAGATCGAGGCGTTCTTCGCCTCCTCACCCGGCGAGGAGACCGCTGCGGAGAACTGAACGAAACGAAAGGAGGGATCACGGTGTCGGCAGGACGCGAGATCAACGAACTTCAAAATGCGATCGGGTATCGGTTCCGGGATCCCGACATCCTTTCGGTCGCCCTCACTCATTCTTCCTACGCTAACGAAATGAAGGGGAAGATCCCGGGGATCCGCTCAAACGAACGGCTCGAATTCCTCGGCGACGCGATCCTCGAGGAGATCGTCACGCGGCATCTGTTCGCGACCTATCCCGAAGAAGGGGAAGGAAAACTGACCCTGCTCCGCAAGGCGCTCGTCTGCGAGGAAACGCTCGCGGACGCCGCCCGCTCGATCTCGCTCGGCGCCTATCTTTTCCTCGGGCACGGGGAAGAGTTGCAGGGGAGCCGCGATCTTCCGTCGATCCTCTCGGACGCATTCGAAGCCCTGATTGCCGCCGTGCGGCTCGACGGCGGGACCGAGGAGGCGGAGAAATTGATCAGGCGCGTCGTTCTGTCGCGCGGTTCGGGTTCGGTCGACTACAAGACCCGCTTGCAGCAACTCGTCCAGCAGGACGGTAAAGAGGAACTCAGTTACCGCGTGATCCGCGAGGACGGCCCGGAACACAACAAGGTCTTCGAGGTCGAGGCGCTGATCAACTCCAACTCCGTCGGACGCGGGACGGGCAAGAGCAAACGCGACGCCGAACAGAACGCGGCCCGCGAGGCGCTCTCGCTATTCGGTATTCACCTCTGAAATCGAACGATCATACGGAAGGATATTCTGATGTATCTGAAGTGTTTGGAATTGCACGGATTCAAATCGTTTCCGAACCGGACGGTCCTCACCTTTGAAAAAGGGACGACCGTCATCGTCGGTCCGAACGGAAGCGGCAAATCCAATCTGTCCGACGCGATGCGTTGGGTGCTCGGCGAGATCTCGAGCAAGACGCTTCGCGGGACCAAGATGGAAGACGTCATTTTCGGCGGTACCAACGCGCGGCGTCCCATGGGGTTCGCCGAGGTCTCGGTCACCTTTGACAATTCGGACAAGGACAACAGAATCAATTTCCCCTACGAGGAGATCACCGTCACCAGACGGTATTACCGCGCGGGGGACAGCGAATATATGATCAATCGCAAGCCCTGCCGTCTGCGCGACATTACCGAACTGTTTTTGAACACCGGTATCGGTCGCGAGGGTTACTCGATCGTCGGGCAGGGACGCGTCGCAGAGATCATTTCCCGTAAAAGCGAAGACCGCCGCAATATTTTCGAGGAAGCGGCGGGGATCGCAAAATACAGGCTCAACAAGAAGGAAAGCGAACGGAAACTCGCGGCGACAGAGATCGATATGAACCGCATCCGCGACATCGTCGGCGCGCTTGAAAAACGCGTCGGACCTCTGGCGCGCGACGCAGAGAAAGCAAAGAAATACCTGACGGTCATGGAGGAGAAGAAGGCGATCGACGTCTCCCTATGGCTCTACGATACCGAAAAGATCATGCAGGACCTAAAGAAGGCGGAAGACCGCTTCAAACTCTCGTCCAAACAACTCGAGATCGTGACCGAGACCATCTCCGATCTTGACCGTCAGTTGAACGACCTCGAGCAGGAGTTGACGCGCAACCGGATCCGTTCGGAAGAACTGGTCAATCAGATCCAGTCGGTCAAAGAGCGCGTCCACACGCTCGACAACCGCTACGGCGTGATCCAGACCGACGTCGCCAACCTTGAGGAACGCATCCGGACGGCAAACGAACGGATCAAGGAGATCAAGGGACAGAAGGGCTCGCTCTCGACCGAACGCGAGAC
>CACYZS010000135.1 GCA_902778985.1 uncultured Ruminococcus sp. | reverse complement strand
CGGTCCGACCAGGATCCCCGCGACCAGATACGCCGTCACGGCGGGAAGTTTCAGCAGTTTGGCAAGACGCGAGACAAGCAGCCCCGCGAGCATGGCGATCGAAAGCGAAATGAAGAATTGCATAGCGAAAGAAGACCTCTTTTCCGTAAAAACGAAGTATTTGCGGTTTATTCGACGCGGTAGGTCCCGTCGGCGTCGCAGACGACCTTCGACGAGAAGAAGCGCGTCATAGAGACGAGGAGCGCCTCGTAGTCGCGGACGCCCGCGGTCTCGTACGCCGAGTGCATCGCGAGTTGCGGAAGCCCGATATCGACCGAATTGACCGGAAGATGCGCCGCCGAGATATTCCCGAGCGTCGATCCGCCGGGGATATCGCTGCGATTGTGGAAATGCTGCACCGGAACGTCGGCGAGCCGGCAGATCTCCGAAAAGATCGCACCTGATATCGCGTCGGTCGCGTATTTCTGCGAGGCGGCGTGCTTGATCACGATCCCGCGGTTGAGATCGGGGGCGTTTTCGCCGTCCGAGAGTTCGGGGTGATTGGGGTGCCGCGCGTGGGCGTTGTCCGCCGACGCGAGAAAGGACGAGGGGTAGAGCGTTTCGGGGTCCTCCCCCGCCGCCCGCGCGATCCGGGCGATCGCCGACGCAAGGAAGTCCGAATCGGCGCCCTGCCGCGTCCGGCTCCCGGTCTCCTCGTTATCGAAGGCGCAGAAGAGCGGGACCGTCCCGGCTTTCGGCGTCTTCGCCGCGAGGAAGCCCGCAAGCGTGCCCGACACGCACTCGAGATCGTCGAGACGCGGGGACGAAACGAACTCGTTTGCAAGTCCGAACGTGCTCCCCGGCGTGCGGTCGTAGAGCGAAAGATCGAACGAAAGGATCTCCTCGCGTTTTACCCCGGCTGCGTCCGCGACGACGGCGAGCAGGTCCCCGCCGTCAGAACCGACAAGCGGCTGCAGATCGGTCGCGGGATTGTACGCGATCCCCTCGTTCGCCTTTCGGTTCAGGTGGATCGCGACGCTCGGGATCACAAGCAGATCGCGGTCGACCGAAACGAGTTTGGTCACGATCGCGCCGCCCTCTTTCACGGTCAGGCGACCGGCAACCGAGAGCGGACGGTCGAACCAGGTCGAGTAGAGCATTCCGCCGTACCCCTCGACGTTCAGCCGGAGCAGTCCGCCTTGGGTAGCGGACGTGGGTTCGTGTTTGATCCGGAAGGTCGGGGAGTCGGTATGCGACGCCGCGATCATAAAACCCCGGATCTCGCCCGCAGGCATCCGGAAAGCAAGGATCGAGGAACGGTTGCGCGTGACGTAGTACCCTTTCCCCGCTTGGCTAAACCCCGCGTCGGTCAGCCGCTTTTCGCAGGCGGCGACGGCGTGGAAGGGCGTCTTGCCCTCCGAAAGGAAGTCGAGAAGACCGTTGATCGGATCTTCCTGTTTTTTCATGTTCTATCCCCTTCTTTTCGTACTGCGAGCCGCCGGGAAAACGCTCCCGGCGGCTCTCGGTTGAAGCGCCCTTATCAGGTCTCTTCCGTCCCCTTCGGCGCAAGTTCCTTGTCGAGGAAGGCGGCGAAATCGTCCTGCGTGATCGGACGCGAATAGTAGTACCCTTGCACGGTATTGCAGCCCGCGCGGCGCAGACGGTCCATCATTTCGACCGACTCCACGCCTTCCTGCGTCACCTTCATACCCAGTTTCTGACCGAGTTTGATGACCGAGTTCAGCAGCGCGTCGTCGCGTTCGGCGTCGATACCGGCGGTGATGAAGAAGCGGTCGAGTTTCAGTTCGTCCATCTTCAACTCTTTCAGGATACTGTAGGACGAGAAGCCGGACCCGAAGTCGTCGACCGAACTCCCGATGCCGCCCGCCTTCAGATCGGCGACGATCTTGCGCAGCGATTCGTAGTTGTCCATCGCGGTAGACTCGGTAAACTCGATGGTCAAAAGGTTGTTCGGAATGTCGTATTTCCGCTTGAGCGCCAGATAGTAGCGCACGAAGTCGGGTTCGCCCGCCGTCACGCGCGAGGCGTTGATCGAGATCGGCGCGAGCGGCTTCCCGTTCTTGATACGGTCGGCGGCGAAGCGGCAGACCGCCTCGAACACGTAGTGGTCAAGTTTGACGATGAACCCGTTTTCCTCAAAGAGCGGGATAAAGTCGGCGGGCGGGTAGTAGCGGTGCAGTTCGGGATCGTACCAGCGCACCAGGGCTTCCGCCGAGTCGATCGTCTCTTTTTTCAGGTTGTATTTCGGCTGATAGAAGACCTTGAACTCGTCGTTCTGCAGCGAGGTCTCCATCTTGAGTTCGATCTCCGCCTGCCGGTTGGAGTCGGCGCCCAGTTCGTCGTTGTAGAAGCGGAAGAGCGAGTCGACCGAGAAGGAGGTCGAACGGAGCGCCATACCCGCTTTTTCAAGGCATTGGAGCGTCGAGAAGGTCTCGCCCGGCCGGACGAGGTAGATACCGAAAGTGACCTTGACGTGGTTGTTCTTGGTTTTGAGTTCCGGGAAGTTGTAGATGATCGCGTGGATCATCCGCAGCCGGTTCATCAGTTCGACCTCTTCCTTGTAGTGCAGAAGGACCGAGAAGTTACTGTCCGAAATATAACCGTAGGTCTCGGTGTGGTCGAGCAGTTTCTCGAACACTTCCCCGACGAACCGAATGACCTTCAAAAAGATCTCGTCGCCGTAGAGTTGCCCGAGGTATTGCAGATAGTTGACGCGCAGCATCGCGACGGCGTAGCGGTTGGCGGGGTTCTTGTCGACCAGTTCGTCGGCGTGGTTCAAGAAGTAACGGTAGGTGAGACACCCGGAAACCGAGTCGATCTGCTCTTCCAGTTCCTTTTTCTCGCGCAGGTGCGTCCGCTGATAGTTCAAGTAGAACAGAATGGAGACGAAGATAACGCCGAGGAAGATCAGCGCCCCTTCCATCTGTCCCATGAAACTGTAACTGGTCCGGTAGATGACCGCGGGATCGTAGATCTCGACGACCATCAGTTCGCCGCCCGTCATCGGAACGGGCGCGATCGCGATCGCATACTTGGTCGAGGAGATCGAGACGGTCGTCACGCGCGCTTCGCGCTGCTCCATGCCGCTCTGCAGATACTTGATCCCCTCGGCGTAGGTCGTCATGGGGTTCAGTTGCTCGAAGATATTGGCGTGCGAATCGATCGCCAGAGCGTTGGTCGAGTTCTTACCGATCAGGTCGATCGACCAGCAGTTGGGGACGCGGGACTCCTCGCGCGAAACGATACAGGAGAAGGCGGCGGAGTTGGTAAACGCCTCTTTCCGCTTGTTATCGTCGGCGTTCTCGGACTCCTCTTGCGCCGGCGCCTCTTCCGCGACGCGCACCGAATAGAACGACGTACGGGAGAAGAAGTTGTCGGAGAGGTAGTAGATCATGAAGCCGTCGATACACGCCTCGTCTTCCTCGGTAAAGGGGTACCAGAGAACGATGGCGCGGTAATTCCCGTGATCGTAGTTTCCCTCAAAAATGCCCGAGAAAACAGGGGTGTCGTAGGCAAGGCAATCCCGGATGTCGGCGCTCTTGCTCTCGGTCAGGGCGATCGGGTTTCCGTCGTAGTCGTACTCGACGCCCCCGCGGTAGTAGCGGACCTCGGCGACGTAGGTGATGTGTTCGCGGTTGTTCTTATAATCCCGGAGCAGTCCGTGAACGGTGTTCTGCGCTTCGTCGTCCCATTCGTCTCCGGCGTATCTGATGTACTCCGCCATCGCGTCGCAGTTCGCGAACTCGGTATCCAGAACGACGTTGATCTCGTTCGCGGCGTCGGTCGCCATCTGCAGAGAAAGCGACTCGGTCGTCTCCTGCAGGTCGGCGCGGAAATGGATGATGACCGAAAGGAAATAGATCACGGAGACAATAAGAAGAATCGCCGTCCCGATCAGGGCCGCCGTATAGAGGATCTTTTTGATCTTCTGATTCTTCATACTTTACCCGTTTTTTTATCCTTCAAAAGTTGGTTTTCGAGTTCGTGCATCTCGGTACGGAGACGGTCGATCTCGCCGGTAAACTGGTTGAAATATTCCACGTCCTCGTCCGCCGGATCCACTTTGCGGAGAATGGCGTCGACCAACGCCGCCTGGCTTCTCGCGCGCTTCTGTTCCAAGAAACTGATCCTCTGACGAATGACCTTTATCTGTTTCCTGATTTTGAACTTTTCAAACATGGAGATCGTTCCTTTCACTGTCGGATTATTGCTCTCCCGTCCCGGTCCCGGGGCGGTCGTCGTCCTTGTTTTGCGTCTGTTTCAGCCGGGCGAGTTCCTCCTCCACACGGCGGCGGATCAGGTCTTCGCGCTCTGCGGGGATCGCCTTCATTCTCTTTCGGATCGCGCTCTGCGTCAAGATGATCGTCGGGATCAGAACCGTGACGAGGATCGCTACGGGCAGGTGCGTACGGAAAAGACGCGGTGGGTGATGGTCTTTCCCGCGACGGCGGGATCGGGATCGTCGGTATAAAAGGTGATGATGTCCCCCACTCGGATCTCTTCGGGCGACGCCTTTTTGATCAGGACGAACGAACCGACCGGGATCTTCGGATCCATCGACGGGGTGACGATGCGCACCACCGAATACCCGAAGAGCGACGGGACCCCGCCCGCGATCCGGACGATCACAAGATAGAAGACCAGGATCACGAGAAGGAGGATCAGGACCGCGTACGCGATCTTACCGGGGGTCAGTTTCAGTTTTGCTTCGGTCTTCCCCGCCGGCTTTGCCATCGGTCTCCCTCTCCTCCGTCTTTATTTCTTTCGGTTCTTCTTTCTCGGCGAGACTCTTTGTTCGCCGGGTTTGACCTTCTTCTGCCCGGTCTTCTTCGCGCCGGGTCTCATTCTGGTCTTCTTTCTGGTGTTGGGATTCGCGCCGGTCTTGCGACCGGGTTTCACCGTCGGTTTCTTGTTCTGCAGAGCGGGTTCGGGGATGTCGGATCCCGCAGGTTCTTCTTCGGGTTCCGGCGTTTCCTCGACCGTTTCTTCCGCTTCTTCGGCAGGTTCCGCAACCGTTTCTTCGGTCGTTTCTTCGGTCGTTTCTTCGGTCGTTTCTTCGACTGCTTCCACGACCGGTTCTTCCGGTTGTTCCGCCGTTTCTTCGACGGTCTCTTCCGCGGTCTCTTCCGCGGTCTCTTCGACCGTTTCTTCGGCTGTCTCTTCCTGCGTTTCTTCGGGTTCGGCGGGCGGCGCGGATTCTTCTTCGTCGACTTCTTCCGTGGCTGCGGCGACGAGTTCCGCCTCTTCCTTGCGGAGGGCTTCCTCTTCCTCGCGGCGACGGGCCTCCGCCTCTTCCTGTGCCTCAAGTTCCGCCCGTTCGCGTTCTCTTCTCTGCGCCTCTTCCTCTTCCTCGCGGATATAGCGCTCGGCTTCGTCCTCTTCCATTTCGCGGGCGAGCCGTTCGGCTTCCTCGCGGGCAAGGCGTTCCTCTTCCTCCCTCTCGCGGGCAAGACGCTCTTCCTCTTCGTGGAGGCGCGCCTCTTCGGCTTCCTTTTCGCGGAGCGCGGCGGCTTCCTCGAGTTCCTGTTCGGTCAACTCGCGATCGGCAAGGTCGGTCTCCTCACGCAGCCCTTCTCTCTTCGCCTCTTCGGCAAGATAGTTCTCGCGTGCGGCGGCTTCCTCTGCCTCGCGTTTTTCGCGCTCGATCGCCTCTTGGCGGTCGCGCATCTCTTCGATCTTCTCCTGCTCGGCGTCCTCGTCGCGCATGGCGGCGATCTCCCCGGCGGACAGTTCGGTCGGCGTCCCTTCGGTCACGCCGCTCTCCGCTTCCATGCGGCGGCGGTCGACCTCTTCTGCACGCAGGCGTTCCTCTTCGAGTTGCCGGGCGTATCTTTCCTCTTCGGTCTCCTCGATCTCGCGGTCGCGCTCGGCTTCGCGTTCGGCGCTCTCCGCCTCTGCTTCGGCGGTTTTACGCAGCGCTTCTTCGGCGTCGGACTTGGCGTTCATCTCTTCAATCGCCTCGGACTCCGCCTCTCTCTGCTGTCTTTCGCGCGCTTCTTCGGCTTCGCGCTCGAGACGCGCCGCCTCTTCCTTCTCCATCTTGGCGCGGGCGGCCTCTTCTTCTTCGAGGCGACGGCGCTCGATCTCGTCGGAGATGCGTTTCAGTTCCAGGATACGGTCGGCTTTCAGGGCGACGTCGATCGCGCGGCGGATCCGCCACTCCCCGACGGTCAGTTTCCGCTTCGGGTTGAGTTGGTTGATCGCCATATACTTCTTGTACGAAGTATCGTGGACGTTGAAATCGTCGCTCTCGTATTCCTCGAGATTATCGAGGAATTTCGGCACGAAGGGTTCGCCGTCCTCGGTCTCGGAAAGGATCATCTCGTCGGTGATCTCCGCCGACATATTGTAGCGGAAGACGCAGTACTGCACGGCGAGAGCCGAAAGCATCTCGTCGAGGTAGGCGTCGTCCATCTTTTCGGCGGTATCCTTGACCGACAGTTCGTAACCCGCGCCCTCGTAACTCTCGATAAACTCCCAGAGCGCGACGCACTGGCGCAGGTCGCGGTTCTTGTTGATCGCGTTGGTGTGCATGATCGGGGGACGCACGTAGTTCTTCCCCATCATCTGCACGAAGGGAGAGGTGGCGTACGCCGAAACGACCTGTTTCAGGTGTTCGAGCCGCTCCCAGAGTTCCGCCTCTTCGTGGGTCTCTTTCCGCGCGCCTTCGACCTCGGAGGACGCGGAGATCTCCATATTCAGACTGATCTTCCCGCGCACCGACGCGGTCTCGAATTTGCTCTCGTAGGAGAGGACCGAGGTCGCCGAAGCGCGCCCGTTCTCGCGGATCGCGTCGTAGCGGCGCGAAACGAAGATATACAGCCGGTTGATCAGCGTATTGACGAAGCGGTTCTCGTAGGTCTGCACCGTCTCGTCACGGAAGACGTTCAGGATCTTGGACGGCGTGATGGTGTCGCCCTCGATCTTGCTGATATAGTCGGTGTGCTGGGCAAGGTGCCGCATCGAACGGCTGGTGATGTTGCGGGACAGTTCGATCGGAAGGACCGCCTCGTTTTCCTCAATGAAACGGCGCGGTTTGCGGATCACGTTGTCGAGCGGAATGATGCAGTCCTCGATGACCTTGATCCACGTGGCGTCCAGCGTTTTGCGCATCATCTGGCGCTTCAGGGCGATCTCGCCCGATCCGCGGCGGATCATATCCTCGACCGCGGCGAAGACGTCGACGTCCCGGCGGATGTCCGCCGAGAGTTGGTTCATCCCGTCGTAGACCAACCCGTACTTGTCGCGGGTGGTCGGATCCTCTTTTTCGGCTACGAAGGTGTAGCGGGGGGCAACGTAACTATCCTCGTGCGCCTCGGAGATCGAATCAATATCCGAAACAACAGGAGCGTCATCCGACGTCCCGCGCACTTTTCGCTCTTCGTCCATAACGCTCCTTTCCGGCGGTCACGCCGCCTGTTTTCGGGTATTCCCCGGTTTTAGAACATCTTCTGCAGACGTTCGAGGTAGGAGATACACTCCTTCATCTGTCCGCGTCCGAACACGGCGTCCAGATACGCGATCAGTCCGCGGATCTCGTCGCGGATCAGGGAGAGGTTCAAGCCCTCGAATTTCCGGAAGACCTTGGTCGCAAGAACGTAGTCGATCCCGTCGAGTTCGGTGCCGCCGCAGGCGACGTAGGCGGGAACGAAGAGCAGCATCTGCTTCATGATACGGTTACCGAACGCAACCCGGAAGTGCTCGATCACGTACAGGTCGAGTTTCGAGATATCGTCCAGCACTTTCTGGCTGACCGGGTGGTCCTTGAACGCTTTTTGATACAGGCTCTCGATATACTTGTAGGAAATGCGCTTCGCCTCGGTCTCAGGCGCCTCGAAGGGCACGCCCTTACTGTCGAGGTTGATGACCAGCGCACGGTCGTACACCTTATCCGACACGGCGAAGGTCGAGTCGTCGTTGTTCGCCGTTCCGACGTACCAAACGTTCTGCGGGATCTGGAGTTTGCCGTCCTTCAGGTGGACCGGGTCGTCGGGCCAGGACGCCGGGACGAGTTCGAGTTTCCACTCGTTCGGGTCGGGCATTTCCAGAACCGAAAGCATCTCGGCGAAGTAGTACTCGACACGCGCGATGTTCATCTCGTCGAGGACGATGACGTTGATGTCGTCGTTATAGGACGCCTCGTAGATACGGCGCAGGAATTCGGTCTCGTTGAACTTCTTGGTAAACTCGTTGAAGTAGCCGAAAAGTTCGGTACGGTCACGCCAGGACGGCTGCACCGACGCGATGGTGGCGTCGTTCTTGAAATACTTACCCATCGAATACGGCAGCGAGGTCTTACCGGTACCCGAAATACCCTGCAGAAGGATCATTTTGGTCGAGGCAAGTCCCGCGAACATCAGCCGGATGGTGCGGATCTCGTAGTACAGGTGCATCTTACTGCACGCGAAATTGCGGAAGTCGTCGCAGATCTCGGAAAGCCGCCGGAGCCTTCCCCGCCGGAGGCGACCGCCTGGCGCGCCATACCCGCCGCCTGCGCCTCTTCGATCGAGGCGTTGCCCTCCTCGTCGGGGTTCAGGATCGCGTTCAGTTCGTCGACCGAGATCGAGGTCTGACCGATCTTGAGCGCCATGATCCGCTCTTTCTCCTTGGTGAGCCGGAGTACGTCGCGGTGCATATCGGCAAGTTCCTCAAGCAGATCTTCGTTCCCGACGATCGAACGGCGGAAGCGGAAATACTTGCGGAGACCGAACACGGCGAGCGTGATCAACAGCGCCCAGATCAGGAAGATGACGATCATCGCAAAGATCGACAACACCCACTCGATCGCGGAGAACCCGCTGCTGTGGGAGTTAAAGATCGAAATATAGGCGGGGATGTTGAAGATCTGCACGACACCCCAGAAGATGCCCGTAAAGATCCTCAAAACGCCGTCTTTGAGCATGGTCGTCATGAATTCAAAGAACCAGTCGAGAAATGCGCCCATGATACTCCCCTTTTAAGTCTTCCGGCGGAAACGCCGGATCATATAGTTTATAATATAATACGCGTGATCGCGCGCCCGCGCGCAAAAGAAAAAATCTGACTGTTTTCACCCAGTGAGGGCAAAAACAGGCATACGCGGAACAAATTCCCGTGTGAACGCACCCCCGCGGGCGTGTGCCCGCGGGTAGATGCGAAACGTCGTTACTCTTTGTTTTCCGATCCTTCTTCGGGTTTGGGTTCCTCTGCCGGCGCCGCGGGTTCGGATGCTGCGGCGGGCGCGTCGGTCTGCGCCGCTTGTTGCGCGCGCAGAAGTTCCTCCATCACGCGCTGACGGATCTCGTCTTCGGTCTTCTTCCCTTTCAGGGACATAACGACCATAATGAAACGAACCAACTCGTAGAGGAAGAACGCGATCAGCGGCAGAATGATCACGACGAAGAAGCCGGTGCGGGTCTGCAGATAAAGCAGAATACTGCCAAAGCCGGCAATCTTGTGCCCGTTCCATTTGCCGTGAACTTCAACTTCGGGAACAACGTATCCGCTGGAACTATGTCCGTCGGAACCTGCGCTATAAACACCGTCGGCGACAGGATTGTTATCGCCCTTGGTTACGTAATAGGTCGTGCCGCCGTCCTCGTGAACTTCGACAATACGGTGCGTATTCAGGTCCTTGGTGCCGTCCTTGAGAAACGTAAAGGTGATGACGTCGCCAACCTTCAGGTCTTTTTTCTCAGCGTCAGTCAGGCTGTTGACAAAAATCAGCGTGCCTTTTTTGAAGCCGTCCTTGCCCGCCATCGAATCCGACTTGATCGAAACAAATGCAAGCCCGCCGATGGTCGGCAAAGAGTCGTCACCGCTCTTGCTGGTGCTGGCGAAAACGATGACCGTAATGACGATCGCAAACGCCACGAAGAGCCAGAGGATCGTATTACCGACGATCGACAGGATCTTCTTCACCGAAGGGGATTTTTTGGTTGCCTCCATAGATGAGTTACCGTTCCTTTCCCGATTGAATTCTGTTTATGCAGCGACGTTTTCCACGCGCGCCCGACAAATGCGGATAGTTCCCTATTCTCTATTATTATAACGAACGAATAGCGGAAAGTCAAGCGTTATTCAAAAAAAGTCGGAAAAGGACGCAAAAAACATTTGTTTTTTCCCCGAAAATCGTGAAAAAGTTCAATGCACCCCCCTCTTTTTTCGGAGGGTGAAACCGAAGCCTGGATCCTCCGGCATTAAAAAATGCCCCCCGGGTTGCCCCGGGGAGCGGCGGTTTTTCCGGTTTTGCTTAGCCGGGTTTTCAAATAATGTTAGTTGGCACCCGTAACGGTAATCGTGACGTTTCCGGTGATGGCGGTCGAGTTGATAACAAGCACGCCGGTTCCCTGCGTCCAAGTGTAGTCGGTGCCGGCAGTCAGCGTGTTGCCGCCGACGGCAACCGTGATGTTGGCAGGCAGAGTGTATCCGTCATCCGCAGCGTAGGTCGCGGTGAAGGCATAGTGGGCATCCGTGCCGGAGTTCGCCATCGCATCGATCGCGTACTTGACAAACGGATACTTTTCAAGGAATTCGGAATAACCTTCAACATCATTCAGCGCCGGATAAGTCGGCAGATAGCCGGTGTGCATATTCCAGGCGGTCTGGATCTCAGGAGAATTCCAGAACTTGATGTATTCCCATGCACCCTGCTGGGCTTCCGGATCACCGTTGTCGACGATGAAGAAGCCGTTGCCGGAGGAGCAGTAGCTGGTCTGCGCGCCGTTGTCGGTCGCGGAGAACATCGGGACGAAAGCGAAGTTATCGGAATCTTCACCGAATGCATCCAGAATGTTGGCAAGATAAGAGTTGGTGGTGATAAGCATTGCCAGGTCGCCGGAAGCCAGAGCCGGGATCATTTCATCCTTGATCTTTGCGCCGATCGGATAGACAAAGCCCTTGTTGGCCAGGTCAGCCCATTCGCTGTAGTAGTTGGTGACGATATCGGCGAAGCCGTTGCTGTTGTCATCATACAGACATTTGGTCGGGAGGCCGTCCAGACCGTTGGCGTTATCGACCGTGTCGAAACCTTCACGGGCGAAGGCATAGTTTGCCCAAATACCGGAGTGCTCTTCACCGACGCCGTATTTCGCGAATCCGCCTTCGCAAATGGCGATCGCGGCATTATACACGCGGTCAAAGGAGGTCAGGGAATAAGGATCGATGCCCGCGGCTTCGAAGACAGCTTTGTTGTACCAGAAACCGGACAGGGACAGCGCTACCGGATAACCGACCATCTTGCCGTTATACCCATAGGTCGCAACGATGTTCCCGTAGAGGTGCGGATCTTCATAGGTCGGATCTGCATCGATGAATTCCTGGATCGGAATAATGATCCCGGAGTGCAGATAGGAACCGACAGTTTCGGAAGAGCTGTTGCAGAACGCCGGCAGATCTTTCTGTTCGGTCGCCATCAGTTTCGCGATCTGATCATAGTAACCGCCGTTATATTCACGAACAACGAAATATTTATCCTGTGCGGCGTTGAAAACGTTGATCGCGTTTTCATCGATCCAGGCGCTGGAACCGGAGCCGTAGGGGCTCCAATACTTCACGAGGACACGGCCTTCAGGCACTACGATTTCCGCAGGCGCTTCATCCTGAGCGTTTGCTGCGAAAACTCCGGCGAACAGTACGGAAAGAACCAGAAACAGTACAAGAAA
>CACYZS010000134.1 GCA_902778985.1 uncultured Ruminococcus sp. | reverse complement strand
AACTCTGCAAAGAGAATAAGATCGACGTGATCCTCGCGGTCGGCGGCGGCAGCACGATCGACTGCTGCAAGGCGATCGCGGCGGGCGTCTACTACGACGGGGATCTGTGGGAGATGGTGGCGAGCCGCCACGGTCTACTCAAAGCCCTGCCCCTGGTGGATATCCTGACGCTGGCGGCGACCGGCTCGGAATTCGATGCCGGCGGGGTGATCTCCAACCTCGAGATCAACCAAAAACTCGGCAACGTCTACACCTATCCCGCCGTCTCGATCTGTGATCCGACTTACACCTACTCGGTCTCGGCGTACCAGACCGCGGCGGGCACGGCGGATATCATGTCGCACGTCTTCGAGGGGTACTTCTCGCGCACGCCCGACAGTTCGCTGTCCGACTATATCGCGGAAGGGATCCTCAAAACCGCGATCCAATACCTGCCGGTCGCCCTGAAAGAGCCCGACAACTACGAAGCGCGCGCCAACCTGATGGCGATCGCGTCGGTCGCCTGCTCGGGTATTCCCGAATACGGGAAGCAGGGGACGGGCTGGCCCTGCCACTCGATGGAACACGAACTTTCGGCGTTCTACGATATCACCCACGGCGTCGGGCTCGCGATCCTGACGCCCCGCTGGATGCGCTTCATTCTGAAAAAGGATCCGTCCTGCGCCTGGCGCTTCGTGCGCTTCGCAAAGAACGTCTGGGGGCTTTCCGGCGACGACGAAACCGCGCTCGCGATCGCCGGGATCGCCGCCCTTGAAAACTTCTTCCGGGAGGCGAAGATCCCGATGACGCTCACGGAACTCGGTATCGGTGAAGAACACTTCGCCGAAATGGCGGCGCACGCAAACCGCGGCGGGTATCTGAAGAACGCGTTCGTTCCGCTGACGACGGAGGATATCGAGGAGATTTTCAGGCAGTGCCTGTAAATCTCCAATGAATTGCGCCGCCCACACGGGGTCCCCGCCGAATCGCGGACGCGATTCGAGGGGAAAGGGTAGGGCGCATGAATTGTCCTGCGGGGCATGAAGGCGCAATTCCATTCACGGAGCGAAGCGAGAATTCACGAACGGCAAAGCCGTTCAATTCACGGAGCCGTCGCAGACGGCGAGAATTCATGACGCGCAGCGTCAATACGTAAAAACAAGGTTGCCTATGAAAGCACGTAAGAAATTATTTCTCCGGATCCTTTTGGTCGCTCTCTACGTTGCGGTCGTGATCGTTCTCGCTCTCGTTATTCCCATCGTCTTCGGGCGGGATAACGACGCGCTCAATTCGGTCGGCATAGCGGTCGCCATGTTGTTGATCAGCCCGGTCATTGTGACGCAAGGCGCGATCTTCGACCTTTTGGACAAGGAAAAACGCGAGCTGTTGAAACAGTCGATCCGGGATCAAAAGGAACAGGATCGGGTGATCCGGGAAGAGTTCCGCGTACCGGACGACGTCGAAACCGACTTGCCGCTCTGGTATTCCCACAAGGTGCGGCGCACGGTCTTTCTCATTCTGTTCGTTCTCGGGCTGATCGTCGCTTTGGGCTCCTGCACCGTCTTCGCGTTCGTCTCCCTCGGCACCGCGCTCGAGATCGGCTTCGTTTTGACCGGGCTTACGGTCGTCGTGTACTCCTTCTTCGTGTTTTTCGGGCTGCCGGTTTGGGGGATCGTTCACGCGCTTGCGCCTGTCGTTTCGTTCTTTCTCGTTCCTCTGATCCTGTACCTGAACGGCGTAACAAGCCCTGGGGTTATCGTCGGCACGGCGCTCGGCTGCGGGATCCCGCTTTACGTCGGGTTCCTGCTCCTGACGGTCCGCCTGCCGAACAAACGGAGACAAAAAGCAGAGGAGTCGTACCTTGCACAGTTTTCTGCCGAACACAAAGGATTTGACCGCTTCCGCACCCTTGCGTTCAACGAATCGATAGAATTCCATCAATTCCGCCTCAAGGACGGAAAAACCGTTGAAATCGGGATCGAAGGCGAAAAGTTCCACATCGCGATCCTCTCGACCGTCACGATCAACGGGCGCCGCCTGCCCATGATGCCGATCCTCTACGAAACGCAAACCGGCATAGAAAAATGCGACGTGCTGAAAAAGTACCTTTGATCGTCAAAGACCGCCTGTGATCCCGCGTTCGCGGATACGTCGCTTCGCGACAAGGAATAGTCAATTCTTTTTGAGGAGAACCACCCTATGACCTTCTATATGAGCGCGATCATACTGACCGAACTGATGATGATCGCAATGACCTTGCACGTTCTGCATTATTCCGGGTTCACGCGGGAGCAGAAAACTTGGTATCTGCTTACCTTCTCGGCGGTCATGCTCTGCTCCGCCGCGGAGTTCGCCGTGCATTGCGGCGCGTATGATCCGAAGTTTGCGATCCCCTTGACCATTCTGACGGTATTGCAGTTCTCGGTCGCTCCCCTGCTCGGCGTTCTGTTCAGCGGGGCGCTCGGACTGCCGGGGCAGAAGAAGATCGCGATCTGGTTCATCGCGATCAACTTCGCGGTCGAAACGATCGCCGCGCCCTTCGGCTTGGTCTTCTCGTTCGGAGAGGACGGGTATTCGCGCGGACGGCTGTTTTTGATCTACGAGGCGTTCTACTTCGTCAGTCTGGTGTATCTGATCGTCAGCATGGTGCGCGTCGGGCGGCGGTTCCGCAACCGCGACGCCCGGACGATCGCGATGATCCTTCTGATTTTGATCGCCGGAATCATTCCCATGACGGTCTTCAAACTCAACATCACCTACATCGCGATCGCGATCGGGGCGAGTTTGTGCTACATTTATTATAACGACCTGGTTCAGCAGGACATTCAGGCGGAACTGGTCGCCAACCAAGCGGCGCTCTCGCGAATGCAGAGCCACATCATCACGGGACTTGCCAGTCTGATCGAGAACCGCGACGTCGAGACCGGCGAACACGTTTTGCGCACCGGGGCGTTCGTCGAAACGCTGACGCGCGACGCGATCAAGGACGGCGTCTACCTCGACCAACTGAACGAAACCTTCGTTTCCAAGATGACGACGCTCGCGCCGATGCACGACATCGGAAAGATCGTGGTCTCCGACAAGATCCTGCGTAAGCCGGGGCGCCTGACGTCCGAAGAATTCGAGGAAATGAAGAAGCACGCTGCGGTCGGCGGAGACGTGATCCGCGAGGTGCTCGAGGGCGTGACCGACGAAGATTACCTGTCCTTTGCAGCGGATATTGCGACCTACCACCACGAACGGTGGGACGGAACGGGATACCCGAAAGGACTTTCGGGAGAAAAAATCCCGCTCGCGGCGCGGATCATGGCGATCGCCGACGTGTTCGACGCTCTGGTCTCCGAACGCTGTTACAAAGAACCGTTTTCGTTCGAGGAGTCGGTCGGGATCATCGAGGACGGCGCGGGCACGCAGTTCGATCCGCAACTCGTCGGGGTGTTCCTCCGCCATCGCTCGGAATTCCGCTGAAAGGGGGACGGTATGAAAAACGACTGCACGTTTCGTTTGGAACGTCCGGAAGACTACCGCACGGTCGAGTACCTGATCCGCGAGTCCTTCTGGAACGTTTACCGCCCCGGGTGCCTCGAGCATTTCGTGATCCACGAACTGCGCTCGGATCCGGCGTTCATTCCCGAACTCGATTTCGTCTTGGAAAAGGACGGCGAGATCATCGGACAGAATATGTTTATGAAAACCGTGATCGACGCCGACGACGGCAGAACGGTAGACGTTTTGACCATGGGACCGATCTGCATCACCCCGCCCTTAAAACGCCGGGGGTACGGCAAACGCCTGCTTGACTATTCGCTCGAGCGGGCGCGCGAAATGGGTTTCGGCGCGGTCCTGTTTGAAGGCAATATCGGCTTCTACGGCAAGTCGGGGTTCGATTACGCCCGCAAGTTCGGGATCCGCTACCACGACCTTCCCGCCGACGCCGACCAGTCCTTCTTCCTCTGCCGGGAACTGATCCCGGGGTACCTCGACGGGATCACCGGCGTCTACCAAACCCCGAAAGGTTATTACGTCGACCCCGACCGCGCCGAGGAATTCGACCGCAACTTCCCCCCGAAGCAAAAACTGAAACTCCCCGGGCAACTGGTATAACCAAAACATCCGGCAAGACAACAAGACCGAATCAAACCGCAAAGGAGAAAACCGCAT
>CACYZS010000133.1 GCA_902778985.1 uncultured Ruminococcus sp. | reverse complement strand
AAGAATTGGAATTATATAAAGGTTTTAATAAAGGAACTTGAATCTTTCATCCTTAGGTTTTTTAGAGAGACTTGAGATCAGTTTAAAAATATTAAGGGAGAAAAGAAATGATTGATATCAAAAGAGCCGGCAAACTGATTATGAAGAAGTTGGAAAGAGAATGGGGGAAGTTAGATTTCGATACGGGCTATGATAAGACGAACGATGGGATGCCTTTCTTTTACATCAAACACAGGAATCTTTCAATCAAGAATCACGATGATGACATTTTGTTTCAAGCATTTTGCTTCGAGTCGGGAAGGTTTAATTTCTACCTAACATTTGATTCGATTGAAAAGGATAAGACGAGTTTTTCTTTGATCAACAAGTTTAATATGAATGCAGATTATTTCTGCGCTTATATCAATAGTGATGGTTTTCTTGAATTGAAGTACCAAGGTTGCCCGATGAATGAAGAGGATTGTCCACTTCTTGTGAATGAGATTCTTTCTACGATTGCAGATCTTGCAGATAACGGCATCTTGCAGTCTCTTACAGAACTGACTGAGTGAAAAAATGGGCTAGTATTCGCACTCTGAGGTGGCGAGTGCTCTCTTCGCGAATTGTTAAAATGACGCTTTTGCGTGCGGAGAGTGTTTAGGACGGGAAAATGTATGTTCTCGCATCCAAATCGCGCCAGAGGGCTGTTTTTGGGCGCGAGAAAAATGGTTTCAATGGCAAGGATTGTTATAACTCTGTTATAACAAAATTTCGAGCGATCCGAAAAACGGCTTTTCAAGGAAAACAAAAAGAGACGCCCGGCAGCGTTAAAACTGCCGAGCGTTTTTGTATTTGGCTAACCGGTCTTACAGATTGATGATCAAACCGAAATACTCTCTTGTAAATAATAAAACGAACCCGGATTGTTCATCAGAGTTCGCTTTATTATCATCTGGTGACCCGTGGGAGAATCGAACTCCCGTTACTGCCGTGAAAGGGCGGTGTCTTAACCTCTTGACCAACGGGCCTGGTAGCGGAAGTCGGATTTGAACCAACGACCTGTCGGGTATGAACCGAATGCTCTAGCCAGCTGAGCTATTCCGCCATGTGTGTCAATCGGTTTTGCCCGAATATTATATCACGGACAAGGTGGCTTGTCAAGGGGTTTTTCGGCTTTTTTCTGCTCTTCCGGGGGAAAGGGGGAAGAGCCGGCGTCGGCGGCGGAAATCGGCGGAGCAGCGGTCGGGGGTGCGGTGCGGAACGGGGAAGGCGGAGGAGCGTTGCGTCAGCGGCGGCGGAGTTTATGCCAAAGCCATTTGAGGGGCGGGATATGCGAAAGGACGCGGCGGAGCAGTTTGCCGGTCTTGATGCGGAGCCAGCGCAGGGGGTAGGTCGCGCGGTTGAGGCGGACGTAGAGCCGATAGCGGCGGTTGTCGGCGGAGACGAAGCGTTCGCCGCGCCAGAAGCCGGTCATCACGCCGACGAGGTCGTCGTCGGTGACGCCGTACTCGGTGTAGTCGCAGTTGTCGCCGCGCATGGCGTAGTCGCGTTCGCGGACCTTCACCACGCGGTGCAGGACGCTGGTCCCGTCGGCGCGGACGTAGAGGGCGACGTCGTACTTTTTCAGCCGTCCCGTCGGCTTTTCGACGAGGATATTATCCTTCCCGCCGCGGAGCATCGGGCGCATACTTTTGCCGAGCGGGGTGCTGGCGTAAAAGCCGACCTCTTCGAGCACCCGGCGCTTCTCGTCGCGCGACGTGCGGTCACGCAAGGAGCAGTCCCGCCTTCCGCAGTTTGGCAAGGAACGCGGACACGTCGTTTGCGGCGGTCTCGCGGTCCACGTCGTAGACGTCGAGCAGTTTGTGAACGATCTTATCCTCGGTCGTCTCCTCCTGCAGGGCTTCCCAGATCTCCTTGCCGCTGCCGCCGAGGGTGATCATGCCGTGGAACTTCTTTGCAAGGGCGCCGGTCGCGACGGCGAAGGTCTTACCCCCCACCTCGCGGACGACGAAACCCGATACGATCTTCATAGTATTATCCTTTCTTAACCGAAAATGGCGTTCTTTGCGACGAGGGCGGAGCCGACGTCGGGGGTGCAGGCGAGCCGGAACAGCCCGACCTGTCCGAGCATCCGGTCGGCAAGCGACAAGGTCGAGGCGACGGTCCCGGGATCGCTCTCGAGCAGGATCTGGTTCATCAGGGGGATCGCCGCGTCGGCGGGGGAGAGCGGGAACGCCTCGTTTTCCTTCCCGCGTTCGAGGAACACGACTGCCCGCAGCGGCAGTCCGACGTTGCGGCTCCACCCCTCTTTGCCCGCCCAGGGCGTGCCGTAGGCGTAGAGGGCGCCGTTATCCGCAAAGCGCAGGATCGGTTTGTCGCCGTTGACGATCCCGACGTCCGCGCCGAAGGCGCGCTTCCAGTTCTTGATGTGCGTGCTCTTGCCGGTGCCGCTCGGGGCGGTGAAGGCGATCGCCTCTCCCTTGTATTCGATCACGGCGGCGTGGAACAAAAACGCGTCGTAGGCGGGCAGGCGGTGCGCGATCTCGCGGGCTGCCGCGAGGCTCTCAAAGTAGCCGGGCGTCGCCCCGGCGGGGATCTCGACGGCTTTCGCCTTTTCTTCTTCGATCATCTCTTCGGTGACCGTCACGGAAAAGTCCGGCGTCCCGTCGGTTTCGTAGGCGGCGCAGTGCTTTCCGAGATAGGGGTAGCGGTGTTCGATCCCGATCACAAGACCGGCGATCCCGACGATCAGCATAATCCGTTCCCCTTCCGTTCTTTTTCGCCTTCATTATAGCACGGTTTTCCCGTTCCTGTCAAGTCGCGGACGCCCGACGGAAGAACGAAAAACGACGCGGGGAGACACCTCATCCGGCGCTACGCGCCACCTTCCCCTCAAGGGGAAGGCAAGAAATGAAAGGGAAACGTCCCAACGGGGCGTATCGTTCACCAACCATCGAGGGGAAGGCAAGGAGTGAAAGGAAGACGGTACCAAAAACGGCGCGGCGCCGCAAAGGGCGCCGCGCCGCGCGCGGGCAGGGGGATCAGTCCGCGAAGACGTCATCGGACCAGTTGTCGTTTTCGTCGTTGCCCGACGTGGTGAGCAGGTCGCCCGCCAGGGGGACGACGGTGATTTCGGCGGGAAGATAAATCTTTTTCTCGTTTTTCATTTTCTTACTCTCCTTTCGTCGGATCAGTCGAAGAGGAACGTCGCCATGATCGGCAGATGATCGGACGGGTAGGTCGTACCGGCTTTGTCGATCATGTTGTCGATCGCCGTATAGGACATGGCGGACGCGCTGCCTTCGGCCATGATGTAGTCGAAGACGTAATGCTGACGCGTCGTGCGGCTGTTCGCGAGCGTCCCGCCGGTATCGCCCTTGGCTTTGGCGCTGTCACGCGTGATTTCGTAGCCTGCGTCGGTGAAGAGCGCCATATTGACCTTGCCTTGACCGCCCGAGTAGGCGGAGTTCATATCGCCGACGATCACGGTGCAGTCGCAGTCGATATTCTGATCTTCGATCCACGCGAGCAGGGTACGGATCTCGTAGCGGCGCACCTTATCGTCCTCTTCATGCCCCTCGCCGGTCCCGCCGTAGTGCAGATGCGTGTTGATGAAGAGGATCTTCTTTCCGGTCGCGATCTCCCGCAGAACGGCGTAGTGGAAGATGCGCCCGTGGGTATCTTTCGACTGATTCGCGCTCTCGGTGTTCGGAACGCCGAGGGAAGAGGCGACTGATTTGTAATAGCACGTCCCTTCGGAGTCCTTCGTGAACTTGTCGGTCTTGTAGAAGATCTCCACCCGCTCGGATCCGTCGGTGGCGGCATTCCCCTTCAGACGGGTGTAGCCGTTTGACGTCAGGGCGGAGAAGTAAGTGTTCCAGTGGTCGTCGACTTCCTGGAATCCGACGATATCGGGAGATGCGCTCCGGACGGTCTGCATCGCCATCTCGGGATCTCTGCCGTCCCAGCCCGGACCGCCGTGACCGTACACCTCGATGTTGTAGGACATCACGGTAAAGGAACCGGGAATACGGAAGCCTTCGAGCGTCGCGCGCTGCTCCGCCGTGTAGGGGCTGTATTCCGACGTGTACGCGACCGGATACCGGTACTCGCCGTCCTCGGTATCCGAGAGGTCGAGCAGCGCCGCGTCCGCCACGCGGAAGATGGAGCGGGAATTATCCT
>CACYZS010000132.1 GCA_902778985.1 uncultured Ruminococcus sp. | reverse complement strand
TCGGGAGCGGCGGGAAAGATACAACGGAACACCCCGTCCGTCGCTTCGCGTCACCTTATCCTGTCGCCGTCGATCGCGCGTCAAACAAGAAAAGGGTGCAGGGGACGAGCCCCTGCACCCCGTTTAGGGGGGAAAGGAGGAATGAGGAAAAAAACTGCTGTAAAACCGCTTTATTTCGTTAAATACTCTTAGTTCTCAGCAAGTTTGAACCAGACGGTCGAGGTGACGTTCACGCCTTCCTCCACTTCGTAGGTAGCAGCGGTGGGAGCCGCGACCTTCTCAACCGGCATCACGAAGCCCTTGCCGCAGGTGACGGAGATCTCGTCGACCGCAATGTAAATCTTCGTATCACCTTTCGCCTTCGCAGTGGAGATCTCGAACGGAACGACCGTATTCTCGTCCATATCGCTGTATACGACGCCGGTGCCGCCGTCGGATTCTGCGTTGAACAGTTTGGTTTGGTCGTTCGCAAGACCTTCAGCGTTGGTGGAGAGTTTGCAGAGCGCAACGCCGTCGACGAAAATGGTCGAGAACTGGATATAGTCGGACAGATTCTCACCCGTTTTGCCGTCGAGCAGTTCCATATGGATCCGGATGCCCATACGGTGCCAGCCGTATTCGGGATGTTCCTCATCGGTGCCGGCAATGTTCGGATAGTCGGAGAAGTTGTCCGACGCGCCGCACATCGTGGCAGGGGTGGTCACCTCGCTGTCCGAGATCGGAATCTCGAAATGTCCCATCCACTCGAACGTGCCGGCGAACTTAGAGTCGGCGTACTTGGCGCCGGGGGCCGGGGACAGGAAGAAGAACGGTTTACCGCCAACCGATCCGATCATGTAGGAGGCGTCAAAGTTCACAAACGTCTCGTTCCAGAGGATATTGAACTCAACGTAAAGATCGTTGCCGTCCTGATCCGTATCGGTCGGATAGAAGTGCTTGTCTTCGCCGCGGACGTCGCCCAAGGTGACCGTAGTGGGCTTGTACTTCACCCCGGAACTCGTGAACGTCTTGATCGGCGGCTCGTAGACGAGCGTCTTGGGAACGTTCTGGTGGCAGATCGAGCATTCGCCCGTCGCGTTGACCGAGGGGTTCAGCAGCGTCGGGGTAGCAGACCATTCTTCAACATTGTGCGCGGTAGGATCGGCAGGGATCTCTACGATCGTCGATTCGATGATCTCGCCGCAGACGGTGCAGATTTTTCCCTCGTATCCGACTGCGATACAGGTCGGATCGGAGATGGTCGAGTACTCGGTATCGGGGGTGTGATCGAGTTGCGGGATCTCCTCGACGGTCTCGGGGATGATCGCGTCACACACGGTGCAGTGCTTGGACTTCGATCCCGGGTAGGTGCAGGTCGCTTCCTCGTCGATCGAGAAGTCGTCGGCGGGGATGTGGACGTGCGCGGTGGTGCCGCCGGGGACGGGGTCGGTTGCCGTGGAGCCCGCGGGGGCGGCGTCGGTGCCGGTCGTGCTCGTGTCTTTCTTGCCGCCCTTGTCGCAGGACGCAAACGCGAAGACACACAGAGCAAGACACAGAATCAGTGCGAGAGCAAGCGTGAGTTTCTTCATACTTTTTCTCCTTTTTTTGTAACCGTTTGGAACGGTTTTTTTCGGGCGGATTTTGACCGAACCGCACGCGGTCCGGATCCCTCTTCCCTTGTCTCAATTATACACTCTTGTCGGGAAGTTTGCAACACAAACTTGCTAATTTCCGCAAAAAAGGCGTTTTGCACAAAGTTTGTATATTTGATTTGTATATGATTACCAACAAGGGGGCGCAAGTCTACCGTAGTCTCCCATACGGGGGAGACTTGAAAAGCGCAGCGTGAAGGGACTCAGAGGGAACCGAAGTCGAAACTGTCCCAATCTCCCTCGCCGAGCGTGCCGCCCGAGGTGATCAGCAGATCCCGGTCGAGCGAAACGACCTTGATCTCGGCGGGTTCGTAAACTTTCTTTTCGTTTTTCATATTTCTGCTTCCTTTCGATTTCAAACGGTTCCGTCAGTCGTTTTTGAACTGATAGTAAACGTTGGTAGGCAGTCCGTAGCCGACCGGCGCGATCGTCGCGACCGTCGGATCGGCGGCGCGCTCCACGTCCTGTACGAGCGTCCCGCAGGTGAAACTGACGTCGCCGTAAACGATGTATCCGGGAACTTCGGGGTTGTTCGCCACCACTCCGATAAAGCCGATATACGCGTGCGTGGAATACTTGCTCCCCGCGACGGCGTTCAACTCAAACAAATCCTTATACACGACGTTTCCGTTACCGTCAGATCTTGCGGAGAAGAGTCCTTTATACATACTGTCCAGGTTTTTATTGCTGGACTTTTTGCCGGGAGTGCCCCAATATTTAGAACCGTCGCCGCTGTAACTGAGTTGCGCGAGTTTTACGCCGTCGATATAGTAGGTGCCGGTCAGTTTGTACTGCGCCGCGGTTGCGCCGGCGGTTGCGTCGGCTTCCAACGCGGCGACGTTGGTCACCTCTTGATGGAGTTTGAACGTCACGCGGTGCCAGCCGTATTCGGGGTTCGCCGAATCGGCACCGGCAAGGTTCGGGAACTGATCGAAAGCGCTGCCGCTGCCCGCCATGGAAACGCCGGCGGGATACTCGATCGTTCCGAGGTCGCATATCTCAAAGCCACCCGCATACCGGCAATCGCTTTGTCCGTCGCCCCCGTTGTTGGTCATCGTCATCCACGCCCATTTTACGGAACCGTCACCATTGGCTCTGGAGTTGCCCGACTCCAAATGACCCACGCAGTTGTCGGCGAACGCCTGGTTCCAGAGGATCGAGAACTCGACGTAGAGATCGTTGCCCTCGAAGCCGTTCGATTCGTCGGGGTAGAAATGCTTACCGCCGGCGAGAATCTCGTCGTGATAACTTGCACGCAAGTAAACGTCCGTCGCCTCCGCGTTGTTCACGACCACAACTTCCGGAAAATCGACGTCGAGATCGCATCCGTCGCAGTGCGGGCACAAGAGCGACGCCGCTTCGTGCGTGTGCCCCAACGCCTCGCAGACGTTGATGTGCTTGGTCTCGCCGTAGCGGGTGCCCTCTCCGTCCTCAACGAAGGGACGGACGTAGATTTCGGTCGCGAAACTCGCGTGGGGGATTTCGGACAGTTTGACCGCTACCCAATAGCGTCCGTCCGGCGCGGGGATCTCTTCGCTGTTTGCGATGACCGCACTGTAGACCGCGGTCACTTCCTTGTAATTGACCTTGGGGCTGTCGACCTTCACGGGATCGTCGTCGCTCTTCGAGAAAACGAAGCCGACCGCCGTATAGTCGTTCAGTTTGGTTTCGTCGATCGAGAACAGGAACCGAAGATCGGTTTCCTCGCTCGTCTTGACGTTCGTTCCGGTCACGGTCTGATAGCGGTAATCCTCGATTTCCCCGTCTTCGGCGAGGGTTACGTCCGCCGCGACCGGCAGGATCGCCGCGAATGCAAGCGTCAGCATTGCCAACACAAGCAGAAGCGACAGGGTTCTTTTACGGGTACTCATTGTTTGCACGATTGCCTCCTTTTTAGGTTTCATTTTTTAAAAGACGGACTCAGAGACCGAACGGTTTTGACACGTCCGGGCTTTGTCCTCTCTTGCCTCAATTATACACTTTTGTCTGGAAATGTGCAACACAAACTCGATAATTTCCAAAGAAAAGGCGTTATGCACAAATTGTGCTTTAAGCATTTGTATAGATTGACTAACGCCGTTTTGCGGGGCAAAATGCGCAAAAAGCGCCGCGCCGCGCGGCTTTTGCCAACTTCTTCCCTGTTTTCGTGCGGGGTCGGTAAAAGACCTGTCTTCGCTTCGCGGGGGCGATGTGCCGCGTATGCGCGGCGTGATGGGAACGAATGATTTGACGGCAGTGCCGTCGTGAATGGCGTTTCGCGCATAAGGACGTGCGGAACGACGCGGGAACCCCGGGGCGGGACGTCGAGGACGCCGTCCCCTACAAAGAACGTTGGAACGAAGAGAACGAATGAATTGACGGCTTCGCCGTCGTGAATTGCGTGCAGACGCGCGTGAATTGACCTGCGGTCATGAATTGCGCTTCGCGCATTAAGAACGGCGGGGATATGCCCCTGCGGGGCGCGATCGATATGCCTGTGGCGCGATATGCGGAACGCGAGCGTTCCGCGCGATATAATCGCCTTTGGCGATTGCGATATGCCGCGCAGTTCCCCGCGCGGCGTTTTGTAACATTCAAACCTACCCGCGCCGGCGTTTCCCGTAGCCTCCCCTACGGGGGAGGTGGTGCGAAGCGCCGGTAGGGGCAAGTAATGAATCGCTTTCCCTTGATGCGAGGTTTGTCTTGTGTGCCCCTTCCGTCACGACAAGTCGTGACACCTCCCCCGTAGGGGAGGCTTCGGGAGCGGAGCGTATGGGGAACGAATGATTGGACGGCGACGACGCCGTGAATTGCGCTCCGCGCATGGCGCGGGAACACCGGGACGGGACGTCGAGGACGCCGTCCCCTACAACGGGAGACGCTCGCGCAAAACGAATTATAAACAAATGAAGAAAACCGCCCGCAAGCGGACGGTTTTCAACCTAAAAAGCATTTCGCAGCGTATTCAATTTTCACAAAGCGACAAGCACTTACGGATCAAACCGTTTCCATTCGTTTTCCGGTCTGTGCCGTCTGTGCGTGTCTCAGTCCAGGTTGTTGAAGTCGAAGGTCTCGATATCTTCCTCTTGCAACTCGTCCTCCGCATGCAACCCCGTCCCGCTGCTCTTGGTCTTCTTGGAGCAAGCCGTAAACGCAAAGAGCGCGAACACAAGCGAGACGATCATCAGCGCGATCAAAAATCTTTTCATACTTCCCTCTCCACCGAGCGAACCTTCCCGGCGGTTCGCCGTTTTTCTTTCGTTCCTATTATACAATCCGGAAATACGGTTTGTCAAGGTCTTCCCGTAACGAAAAGAACCGTTCGCGGAATGCGAACGGTTCTTTTCCCCGGCGAGACCGGGAAACGGTCTCGCCGAGATCCGCGCGGATCAGAATTCGTTCCAACCGAACGAATCCCAATCGCCCTCGGCGAGCGTACCGCCGGAGGTGATCAGCATATCGCGATCGAGCAAAACGATCTTGATTTCGGGGGATTCAAAAACTTTCTTTTCGTTGTTCATATCGTTTTTCCTTTCTCGTTCGCAACAAAATCAATGGAATCTGTCGGTCGGGTGGATGAAGTCGCTTCCAATTGTCCAAATCGGATCGTCGATGGCAAAGTAGACGGTATCGTCGCTCGCATAAACGAAATTCTCAAATCTCATCTGTATCAGCGTCGGATAGGCAGATGCATTGTCACTGTAAACCAATTTGGAAGAATCCTCGGGATCAATGGAAGCATTGAATAATTCATAACCGCGGGTATGCGCGTTATCAACGTTAAGCCCGATTCTCCAAACCATTGATCCGTCAATATGGAGTTCACTCCACCCGGAATACTTAACCGCGCTTTCTTCGATTTCTGCTTCTTGATGGACGCGAATTCCGATCCGATGCCAACCGTATCCGCCAATGGAAGGAGAATCAGATGCCGCAAGGGAACGACCAAATTTTCCCGGCGCATATCCAGAATACATCCCGCCAGCGAGAACACACTCCGCACTGCTG
>CACYZS010000131.1 GCA_902778985.1 uncultured Ruminococcus sp. | reverse complement strand
TGCAAAGACGTAAATCATGCAAGATACCTCGTGCGCCGTTTCCGGGACGAGTATTCCGCCTACGGTTTCAGATCAACGCTCGACCAATGGTGCCCCGACGGATTCAAGGCCGACGCCGAGCGCGTGATCGCGGAAAAACTCGAGGAATACTACAAGGAGACCAAGCAGATCCTCGCCCGTCACCGCCCCTATCTCGACGCGCTCGTCAAGGAACTCACCGTAAAAGGCACGCTCCTCGGCAGCGACGTTCGCAGGATCCGGGAAGAGGTCGGGGATTGAAAAGCGGAAATCTTTTCCTCCTTCGGTTGCAATCCTGTACCGAATATGGTACAATAAGGTATCAGCCGAAGGAGGAACGCCCCATGCCCGGAATGGAACCGAAGAAACTCGCCCTGTTACGGATCCTTGCGATCCTCGAACAGCACAGCGACGAAAAACACCCGCTGACGCAGGAGGAAATTCTTTCGCGGCTCGACCGCGACTACGGGATCGTCCTCGAACGAAAGGCGGTCGGGCGCAACCTCGCCCTGCTCCGCGAGGCGGGCTACGAGATCGTGTCGACCGGGGCGGGCTGTTACCTGGCGGTGCGGCAGTTCGAGGACGCGGAACTGCAACTTCTGATTGACGGCGTACTCGCGAGCAAGCACGTCAACCCGAAACACTCAAAAGACCTGATCGAAAAACTCTCCGCTCTCGCCGGTCCCTCGTTTCGGCGAAGCGTCAAGAACGTCTACACCGTAAACGACTGGGACAAGACCGAAAACCCCGCGCTGTTCTATACCATCGAGATCGTCGACGAGGCGATCGAGACGGGGCGGCAGATCGAATACGACTACAGCAAATACGGCGCCGACAAGAAACTCCATTGCACCAGTCATCAGGTTGGCACACCCTACTGTATGATCCTGCACAATCAACGCTACTACCTGATGTCGCTGAACGAAAAGTTCAAGACGCTCTTCTACTGTCGGCTCGACCGCATCACGAACGTGAAGATCAAGGACGCCCCCGCCACCGATATCCGGACGGTGCCGGGCTTTGAAAACGGAATCGATTACAAACGGTTCTCGACCGCCATGCCCTATATGTTCGCCGACGAGCCGCAGCAGATCGAATTCCTTGCGCCCGATTGGGTGCTCGATCAGGTGATCGACTGGTTCGGGAAAGGCATCGCCATCCAAGCCGTCAACGACGAGAAAACAGTCTACCGCGTCCGCGTCTTGTCCAGCCCCGAAGCGATGGAATACTGGGCGCTGCAATACGCCGGCGCCGTCGAGATCGTCAAACCCGCCGCCCTGCGGGAGAGAATCAAGACCCGGCTTGAAGAGGCGGCGAAGAAGTATCAGTGAAAGGAAACACGATGAAATACCTGATCGCGTCCGATCTGCACGGATCGGCAACCTATACGGAACAACTGCTCGAAGCCTACGACCGGGAGGGGGCGGACCGTCTGCTCCTGCTCGGGGATATCCTCTACCACGGACCGCGCAACGACCTGCCGGACGGATACGCGCCGAAGAAGGTCGCGGAACTCTTGAACGCACGGCGGGGCGAGATCCTTTCGGTGCGCGGGAACTGCGAAGCCGAGGTCGACCAGATGATGCTGAACTTCCCCGTCCTCGCGGACTGCTGTCTGCTCGCGGAGGGCGATCATACGGTGTTCGCGACGCACGGACACGCTTTCAACCGGGACAACCTTCCCCCGCTGAAAGAGGGCGACGTCCTGCTCTACGGGCACACGCATATCCCGCTCTGCGAAACGGTTTCGGGGATCGTCTGCATGAACCCCGGCTCGGTCTCGATCCCGAAGGAGGGTTCGCCCCGCGGCTATATGACGCTCGAGGGCGGCGTCTTCCGTTGGAAAACCCTCGCGGGAGAAGAGTATAACCGGTTCGACCGGAACGCCGAAACGCTGTAACAATGAAAAACGCTCCGCCGCGGAGAAAACCCGAACGAAACCGAATCATTCTTCCGAACCCGATCCAAAATACGGATCGGGTTTCGTTTTTTTCAAAAAAAATTTTGCGAAGCCCCTTGACAAATTATGTCGCGTGCGATATAATTGAGGCGAGGTGATGAAAATGGACGACAGATACGAGGCGCTCCGCCTGCGAAATCAACTCTGCTTTCCGCTCTACGCGGTTTCCAATCTGATCACGCGGAAGTACCAGCCCCTGCTTGAAAAACTCGACTTGACCTACACCCAGTATATCGTGATGATGGTGCTGTGGGAAAAGGGGCGGGCGAACGAAAAGGTCCTTTGCGAGGCGCTGTCCCTGAAATCGAACACCCTCGCTCCCCTGCTCCGGAAACTGCGGGACAAGGGGTATATCGAGAAGGCAAAGGACGAGACCGACGAACGCAACCTCGTCATCACGCTGACGCAGGCGGGACGGGAACTGCGCGACGCGGCGCTCCCGGTGCCCGGTTGTATCGCAAAGGAGTTCCGGCTCTCACTTGAAGAGGCGACGGAACTCTATCGGATCCTCTACAAAATACTCGACGAAGAAAAAGAAAAAAAGGAGAACGAACAATGAAAACCGCAATCCGTTTCTTTACGCGCTCCAAAAAGGGGAACACGGCAAAACTTGCCGCCGCCGTCTCGGAAGCCCTCGGGATCGAGGCGCTTCCGGTCGAAAACGATCTGACCGAAAAGGTCGACCGCCTCTTTCTGCTCAACGCGATGTACGCGGCGAACGTCGACCGGGAAGTGACGGAATTTCTCGAGCGGAACCGCGACATGATCGGCGAGGTCGTGAACATGAACACGTCCGCCTCGGGCAAATCGACCTGGAAAGCCGTCAAAAAAGCGACCGACCGCCTCGGAATTCCCCTCTCTGAAAAGGAGTTCCACTGCGCGGCGTCCTGGATCTTCATCAACAAGGGGCGCCCCACCGAAGCCGACCTCTCCCGCGCGGGAGAATTCGCCAAATCGTTTGATTAAAGAAAAGGAGATAAAACCATGAAAACCGTCTACGATTTCAAAGTCAGGGACCGTCAGGGGAACGAGGTTTCCCTCTCCGACTACGCGGGCAAGGTGCTCTTGATCGTCAACACGGCGACCGGCTGCGGGTTCACGCCGCACTACGAACCGCTCGAAGAGATGTACCGGGAACTGAAGGATAAAGGTTTTGAGATCCTCGACTTCCCCTGCAACCAGTTCGCGGGGCAGGCGCCCGGCAGCGACGACGAGATCCACGAGTTCTGCACCGTCAAGTTCGGCACCGAGTTCCCGCAGTTCGCAAAAATCGACGTCAACGGCGAGACCGCCGATCCCCTCTACGCGTATCTGGCGACCGAGAAGCCCTTCGAAGGCTTCGGCAAAGGTATCAAGAACGCGCTCCTCAACAAATTCTCCAAGATGAACAACAAGAAGTTCGGCGACAAGGCGTATATCAAATGGAACTTCACGAAGTTCCTGATCGACCGCGAGGGCAAGATCGTTTCGCGCTTCGAGCCGACGGTCGACATGAAAGAAGTCAGAGCCGCCGTCGAAGCACTGCTCTGACCTTCGGCAAACGAAAAAAGGACTTGCAAAAACGCAAGTCCTTTTTGTTTTCGTTGGTTATGCGAACGCCATCACCCGGATCAGAAGCGTCCACGCGGTGCCGTAGTAGATGCACACCGCGACCAGGTCGTTGACCGTGGTGATCAGGGGACCGGACGCGACGGCGGGATCGACGCCGATCCGTTTGAAGAACAGGGGGATCGCCGTGCCGACCAGCGACGAGACCGTCATCGCGATCAGGAGCGCCGCACCGACGCAGCCCGACGCGGCAAACGAAAAGAGCCAGTCGTACTCTTTGACGAAGTGGATATACAGCCCGACCATAAGGAAGGAGATCAACCCGAGGATTAAGCCGTTGCAGAGCCCGACGCGCATCTCTTTCAGAACCAGGGACACCCGTTCCCGGAATTTCAGCGTCCCGTCCGAGACGACGCGGATGGTGACGGCAAGCGACTGCGTACCGACGTTGCCCGCCATGTCGAGGATCAGCGACTGGAAGCAGACGACCAGGGCGATCTGACTGATGACGCCCTCGAAGATCCCGACCACCGTCGAGACGGCGATCCCCAGGACCAGCAGGACGAGCAGCCACGGCACCCGCTTTTTCAGACTGTGGAAGAGCGGTTCCTTCATATCTTCGCGGTCGGTCAGACCGGCGAGTTTCGCGTAGTCCTCGCCGAGGTCGGATTTGACCGCCTCGGTCAGGTCCTGCGCCGTGATGACGCCGATGACCGTGCCGTCCTTGGACGAAAGC
>CACYZS010000130.1 GCA_902778985.1 uncultured Ruminococcus sp. | reverse complement strand
AACTCCTCCGCCGCTTGTTTTACCTGTTCGTAAATAGTTTTCATTTTGCTTTCCTCCTTGCAAATCCCCGGATCCCGTAGATTCTGAAAAACTCGGTGCGCCCGAGCAATTCGATGAGAAGATACGCGCCCGCAGCCCCGACGATCCCCTGCACGGCGTTCCCCGGCGCGCCGAGAAGCGCGGCGCCGAAGCCCTCTCCGACCACCGCCGCCTCATACAGGTAGTAGCCCGCGACCATAACGAGTTCCGCCAACGGAGCCGCCAGCATAAAACCGAGCCGCGGACGGCTCTCTTCGCGCCGCGCCGCGCGGAGCGGAACGAGCGAAACGAGAAACGCCATCGTCGCCTTGATGACGAGCGTGCCGGGAACGTAGACCGGGTAGCCCGAAAGCAGGTCGGCGAGCGCGGATCCGACCCCGCCCGCGACCGAGCCCCAGATCGGTCCGAGCAGCCAGCCCGAGAGCAGGACGGCGGCGTCGCCGAGGTTCAGATACCCCTTCGTCGGGGTCGGGATACGGACGACCATCGTCAGAACGCAGGTCATGGCGATCATCGCCGCGGTCGTCGTGATTTTGAGTAAGTGAGTTCTTTTTCCATCCATTTTTCCGTACCGAATAATAGTCCGAAGTCCTGCGCACGAAACCGGGCGCAGGACGGTGTGTCAATCCGCGAAGAGCGGGGTGGAGAGGTACCGATCTCCCGTATCGGGGAGCAGCACCACGATCGTTTTGCCCGCGTTCTCGGGGCGCTTGGCGATCTCGATCGCGGCGAACGCCGCGGCGCCGGAGGAGATTCCGACGAGCACTCCTTCCTTCTTGCCGATCAGTTTTCCGGTGGCGAAGGCATCCTCGTTCTGCACCGGGATGATCTCGTCGTAGACCTTGGTGTTCAGAACGTCGGGGACGAAGCCCGCGCCGATCCCCTGGATCTTGTGCGGCCCCGCGACGCCGGTCGAGAGAACCGCGGACGTGGCGGGTTCGACGGCGACGACCTTGACGGCGGGGTTCTTCGATTTCAGGTATTCGCCGACGCCGGTCACGGTACCGCCGGTACCGACCCCCGCGACGAAGAAGTCGACCTTTCCGTCGGTGTCCGCCCAGATCTCGGGGCCGGTCGATTCACGGTGCGCCTTCGGGTTGGCGGGGTTGACGAACTGACCGGGAATGAAACTGTTCGGGATCTCTTCGGCAAGTTCGTTTGCCTTCGCGATCGCGCCCTTCATTCCTTTCGTCCCGTCGGTCAGAACGATCTCGGCGCCGTACGCCTTGATCAGTTGACGGCGCTCGACCGACATGGTCTCGGGCATGGTCAGGATCAGCCGGTAGCCTCTCGCCGCCGCGACCGACGCAAGACCGATCCCGGTGTTGCCCGACGTCGGCTCGATGATGACGGCGCCCGGTTTGAGTTTGCCCGACGCCTCGGCGTCGTCGATCATGGCTTTCGCGATCCGGTCTTTGACCGATCCGGCGGGGTTGAAGTACTCGAGTTTGGCGACGAGTCTGGCTTTCAGACCGTATTCCTTTTCGATGTGGGTGAGTTCAAGCAGCGGGGTTTTTCCGATCAGTTGGTCGGCGGAAGTGTAGATAGACATGGTATTGTTTCCTTTCTTGTCTTGTCGTTTTTTCGTTTTCGTTTCAGTTGATCGCCGCAAATCCCTTTTCGAGATCGGCGATGATATCGTCCACGTGTTCGGTCCCGATCGAGAGCCGGATCGTGTTCGGTTTGATGCCCTGGTCGAGCAGTTCTTCTCCCGAGAGTTGCGAGTGGGTGGTCGAGGCGGGGTGGATGACCAGCGATTTCACGTCCGCGACGTTCGCGAGCAGCGAAAAGATCTCAAGCGCGTCGATGAACGCCCACGCTTCCTTTTGTCCGCCCTTGATATCGAAAGTGAAGATCGAGGCGCCGCCGTTCGGGAAGTACTTCAGGTAGAGCGCGTGATCGGGGTGATCGGGCAGCGACGGATGATTGACGCGTTCGACCAGCGGATGACGCGAGAGGAACTCGACGACCTTCTTCGTGTTCTCGGCGTGCCGGTCGAGCCGGAGCGAGAGAGTTTCGACGCCCTGCAAGAGCAGGAAGGCGTTGAAGGGCGAGATCGAAGCGCCGGTGTCGCGGAGCAGGATCGCGCGGATGAAGGTCACGAACGCCGCGGGGCCGACGGCGTCGTAGAACGAAACGCCGTGGTAACTCGGGTTCGGGGCGGCGATATTCGGGTACTTCCCGCTCGCCTTCCAGTCGAACTTGCCGCTCTCGACGATGATCCCGCCGAGCGTGGTGCCGTGTCCGCCGAGGAACTTGGTCGCCGAGTGAACGACGACGTCGGCTCCGTGCTCGATCGGACGGATCAGGTAGGGAGTGCCGAAGGTGTTGTCGACGACCAGCGGGATCCCGTGTTTGTGCGCGATCGCAGCGAGCGCGTCGATGTCGGGAATGTCGCTGTTCGGGTTGCCGAGCGTCTCGGCGTAGATCGCCCGGGTGTCGGGCGTGATCGCCCGCTCGACCTCGCCAAGGTTGTGAATGTCGACGAAGGTCGTTTTGATCCCGTACTGCGGGAGGGTGTGGCCCAGCAGGTTGTAACTCCCGCCGTAGATGGTCTTCTGCGCCACGATATGCCCGCCGTTCGCGGCAAGCGCCTCGATCGTGTAGGTGATCGCCGCCGCGCCGGACGCCAGAGCCAGCGCCGCGCTGCCGCCTTCGAGCGCCGCGACGCGCTTTTCGAGCACGTCCTGCGTCGAGTTGGTCAACCGTCCGTAGATGTTGCCCGCGTCGGCAAGACCGAAGCGGTCGGCGGCGTGTTGACTGTTGCGGAAGACGTAGGACGTCGTCTGATAGACGACGTGAAGTTGCAGGGTTTCAAATCTGTATTTGCTCATGATGGATTGTTCTCCTTACGTTTTGTTTTCGGTCCGTGTCGAAAAAATGCCGGGGGCGTCTTCTGCTCCCGGGCAATCGGTCGATCGATCTTGGTCAATCGTTTACGAGGCGCACACACGGACCGTCGAACGCCCCGACCGTACACTTTGCCCGGGAGATAAACATTCGACAACACGTAAGGTTTTGTTTTTTTGCTTCGGTCACAAACATCGTCTTGCGCCCCTTTCGTTTTGGTTGACACCATTATACACCGCGGGGCGCCGTTTGTAAATAACGGGGTTTTTATCGTCGGCGATAAGCGCAGGTTATCGCAAGAACCCCGTCAGAGTTCCTTGTATTTTAACAGTTCTTCGAGGTACGCCTCGCCGTAGCGCGAGAGCGCGCCGCCCGAGCGGACGATATAACCGATGGTCAGGGGATCTTCCTCTTTCAGTTTGATCGCGACCATTCCTTTTAAGATCGCGTCCTCGCCCGAGAGCATCCCGGAACCGATCGAGTAGCCGCCGAGTGCGGCGATCATCTCCATCGTGGTCGCGCGGTCGTCGCTCTTGATGGTCTTCTCGAACGCGTAATCCGCCATCGCCTCTTCGGTCAGGTAGAAGTTATCGTCACCCGCCTGGTCGAACGAGACGCAGGGATAGTCCTTCATCTCCTCGATCGAGATCTCGGTCCTGCCGGCGAACGGGTGGTTCTCCCAGACGTAGACGTAGGTCTCGCGCCGCATCAGCGGGGTGAACTCCAGACCGTTGTCGCGGAAGAGTTTCTTGATGACCGCCTCGTTCGAGCCGGAGAAAGACACGATCCCGACCTCGCTTTTTAAGGTTCCGACGTCGTCGAGCACCTCTTTGGTCTTGGTCTCGTGGATCGAGAAAACGTACTTTTCGGGTTTTAAGCGTTTGATGACGTCGGTGAACGCCCGCATCGCGAAATTGTAGTGCTGCGTCGAGACCGAGAAGCGTTCCTTGTCGCTGTCCCGCGACAGGTACCGGTCCTCGAGGATCGAATACTGCCCCACGGCTTTCTTGGCGTAGTCGACGAACTCCCTGCCCTCTTCGGTCAGACTGACGCCCTTGTTGGTGCGCTCGAAGATCAGGATCCCGAGTTCCTCTTCCAGTTCGCGGATGCTCGCCGAAAGCGCCGGCTGCGAAACGTAGAGTTTCGTCGACGCTTCCCGCATGGAACTGGATCCCGCCACTTCCAGAACGTATTTCAGTTGGTTGATGTTCATTTCGTGCCTCTTGCAAAAAGCCGTTCGGTACGGTCCCGCCCCGACCGCTTTTCATCGGGGTCGCCCGCTTTGCTTCATTTTAACAAAAAAGGGGAAAGATGTCAAGCAAAGAGAGCAACAAAAAAGGCGCCCGCAAACGCGGACGCCTTTTCGGATGTTTTGGGGAGCGGATCAGACCGTAACGCTCAGACGGAAGTCGCCGTACTCGGCGCGCGCGATCTCCAGTCCCGCAAACGCAAAGCGGACGGTCTTTGCCAACTCTCCGTCGGGATCCACCAGCGCGTGGAGCGTAAGCCCCGCGGGGACCCCGCTCGCCCCGATCGGGACGGCTCTGCACCCGAGCGCCTCTTCCGCGACCGCAAGACCCGCGTCGTTTAAGACGTTGACCGAACAGCCGTTTTCAAACGCCGCCTGACAGTTCACGAAAAAAGTGTTGTCCGGGAGCGTGAGTTCCTCGCGCCGACCCTCATATACGATCTCAGCCCTCATGGTCTTCCACCGCGATCACGACCGTCGCGTCTCCCTGCTCCACGTTGACCAGTTCGCCGACCGCCCCTTCGAGGATCATCGGCATCACCTGATCCACCACGTCCCCCTGCTCGCCGAGCAGATCCTTCAGTTTGCCGTTTTCGGCGGCGCGCTTGAGCAGGAGCACGGGGATCCGGACGCATACCTTCGACGCTTCCCCGCCCTTGACGCGGATGGTCAGCGTCCGCCGATCCACCTTCTCGGGATACGAAAGCCCGTTCTCCCATTTCGATACCGCCTGCCCGCTGACGTTCATCTTTTCGGCAAGTTCCTCTTGCGTCAGCCCGATCTGTTTCCGATAGCGCGCGACGTTTTCGCCCAATGTGTTGTTCATTTTTGAAAACTCCTTTCTTCGTTTTCCGACGCCATTATACCGCAAAACGACGGTGGAGTGAACCGACCGGCGGTTGGATTTCGCCGTTTTTCTCTACTCTTGGTTGGAAAACCGCATGTTCTGACAATAGTGTACCACAGAACCCCGCTTTTTGCAATCGACGGCGCCGAATTCGCGTCCGATCTTTCCCGCCGCGCTCTTTTTTTTACCTGCGGTTTCGTTCCCTTTTCCTGACGATCCCTTTACTTCGCCCGGTTTTGTGCTATACTGAAAGTGAAGCAGACGTCGGCTTACACTTTTTTGGGAGGTACCGTTATGGAAATCAATATCGGCGCAAACGTCAAACGCTTGCGCATCGAAAAGAACGTCACGCAGGAACAACTCGCGGAAGCGATGAACGTCACCTGCGCGGCGGTCAGCAAGTGGGAGAGGGGCGAAACCTATCCCGACATCACGCTCCTGCAGCCGCTCGCCTACTATTTCGGCGTATCGCTCGACGATCTGATGGGCTACGACGAGGAAAAAGTCAACCAAAAGATCGAAGATCTGATCGCCGAATTCTGGCGGGTTTATCGGCAGGACTGGCGCGCGGCGAAAAAAATGATCGAGGACGCCTACCGCGTCTACCCGAACGACTATCGCATCATGTTCCGGTATATGGGAACCCTCGGCATCGACGACGCCGAACCCGATCTTGAACTTGCGCTCGCCAAAAAGGACGAACTGACGAAAATCTGCGACAAGATCATCGGGGGCTGCACCGACGGCTATCTGCGGCTCGGCGCGTGGAAGATGAAAGCGGTCCTGCTCCACGCCGAGGGCAAAACCGAAGAGGCGCTGCAGATCCACCGGGAAAAGTGCGGCGACTGGTACAACACCTGCGGTCAGATGAACGAACAGATGTTCCAAAAGGACCGACCGGAGTTTCTCTACTGGGCAAAGCGCAATATGTACGAACTCGTCGATTTCGGCGCCGACAAACTCGTCAAGTCCTATTTCTTCGATCCCGCGGTCCCGTACGACGAACTGCTCGAAAAGACCGAGGGGACGGCGGACGAACTGTTCCGTCTCGGATGCGAACGCGGGGAGGCGTATCTCGTCATACAGGCGGAATCGATCTACGGACGGCTGCTGAACGATCTGAAGTACCGTCCCGCCCGCGGCGCAAAGAACACGGACATGATCCGTGTCCTCGACAAATCCCTTTCCGCCGCGAAAAAGATCGACGAACTCGCTCGGGGCGACAAGCCGCTCTTTGACGTTGCCCTCGGGGAACGCGACCGCGATAGCCTACTCGCCGCCCGGCTCGGTTGGGCGCGCTCCTCTGCGTGGGACCGCGACGTTGAACTGCGGAAAGATCCGGAATACGTGAAAGTACTCGAAAAGTACGAGCGGCATTGACCTATGCAACCAAAAAGGGCGCTTGCCTCGGCAAGCGCCTTTTTGATCAGCCTTTGTTGTCTTTATCGGAACTATTCCGGTTCGAAGTATCCGTTGTTTTCCGAACCGGGGTATCCGCTTTGTCTTTGCTCTCGTTGTAGATGCTGACCAGGATACTGGTGATCAGGGCGACCGCGACGATCCCGTAGATTCCGATCGCGACCGAGATCAGCCGTCCCGCCGGCGTGACCGCCGTCATATCGCCGAACCCGATGGTCGTGACCAGCATAAAGGAGTACCAGAGCCCGTCGCCGAAGGTCTCGATCCCCGGCTCGAAGAGCGGGAGCAAAATCGACGCCCCGACCACCGCGATCATAAGACCGGCAAGGATCTCCGCCGCGTAGGTCCTGACGATGACGCGCCCGAGCAGACTGCCGGGCATCACGTCTTTCAGGTTCGCGTAGATCCCGGCGACGCCCTGCACCAAGAACAAGAGACCGTAGATCACGACCTGCGTCTCGACCGAACCGCCGATCTCGCTGATCAGTTTTGCGAGCAGAGCAAGGTTGATGACGATCATGAACACGCAGCCCACGATCGCGCGCACGTCGCGCCGGTTCCTGCCGATCGAAGCGACGTATTCGGCAACCACCGCCGCCGTGCGGATCGCCATAAAGATCACCGCCAGGTCGTTTGACCGTTCGCGGAAAACGACGAACAGAACCGAGAGAACGAAACTGACCGCCGCGTCGATCATATACCCGGTCCGCCCCGCGCGTTTCTTGGTCTTGCTCCAACGGTACAGCATCAGCGACGCGTGCAGGAGCATCAGGACGAAGAGGTAGTACGGCAACACCTCCGCGATCCGTTGCGGGATCGCGACGAACAGGATGCCGGAGACGACCAGGATCAGCGAGTAGATGCGCGTCGTCCGCGCGATCGGGTTCACGTTTTTTTGTGTTTTCCTTCTTCTCGGCATCGTTCGTTCCCTTTTCAAAATCGTGTTCTTACGCTTCTTCCCCGTCCGCGAAGTTATTGCACAGACTGATGATCAGGACGTCTTCGGTCGCCGGGCACTTCACGAAATAGTTGCTTGTCTCCACTTTGCGGTAAACGCCGTCGTCGCCGAGTTGTCTTGTGATCATGTGGAACTCCTGGATCCCTTCCCGATACAATTTCAGTTGATTTTCGCGGCAGAACATCGCGTTCCAACGCTCCCGGTCGTCCGGGTGCATCGAGAGGGTGCCGTGCTCGATCAGGTCGTCCACCGTGCCTGTGGAGGGGCAACTCTTTGCCGTGAAGTTCTCGTAGGTCATCATGTAAAAACTGTTCTTCGTCAGGTTGCCGTAGATGATCAGCGGGTATCTCTTATAGACCGCCTGGAGCAGGATCTGTACGGCTCCCGTCTCGGTCTGGATCTGCAGAATATCCTCTTCCTCGATCGACATACATTGGGTAAGCAGGTACTGCGTAAAATCGTCCTCGGGCATCGGGTGAGCGAAGTAGAACCCCTGGATCAGATTGCAGTTACAGGTGCGAAGGAAGCCGTACTGCTCCTTGGTCTCGACGCCCTCCGCGACCGTCCGGATGTTCAGCCGGTTGGCGAAGAGAAAAATGCTCTCCAGAATGATGCGTTCCCGTTCGCTCTCGCAGTTCATTCTCAGAAGAGACCGGTCGATCTTGATCTCGTCGGGAGAGGTGTCGGCGACCAGACTCAAAGAGGACAGCCCGCTGCCGAAATCGTCGATCGAGAACTCGAATCCGTGTTCGCGCAGCCCGTTGACGGTCTTGCGCATCAGTTCCTCTTCCTGGGCGATGGCGGATTCCGTGATCTCCACCACGATCAGGCGATGGTCAAGCCCGTGGGAATCCACGATCTCGGATAGGTGCGTCGGCATATTCTCCTCGTGGAGATGCCAGCGGGAAAAGTTGACCGAGATCGGCATCGGCTCGATATTCAGCGCTTTCAGCCGATTGAGAAACGTACACACGTGCTCGACCACGTACCAGTCCAGCATAGCGACGGCGCCTGTCTGTTCCATCGCCGGCAAGAACTGCTGCGGCAAAATGACGTCGCCGTCTTCTCTTACCCAGCGGATCAGCGCTTCGGCGGACTTCACGCGGCCGGTCGTGGCGTCGATCTTCGGCTGATAATACACTTTCAGTTCCCGCCTGTGCATCGCCTGCATGGCTGTCAGAACGTCGCTGATAATATACCCGTTCATTGGTGTCTTGCTCCTTCGGTTGCGTTTTTCGGTTGCGCTCACACATAGGGAGCGCGGTTTTTGGGGTTCCGCAAGAAAGCATCCCGTTCGCAAATCCGCGCGAAAAGAACGCTTTGAATGACATTATACCATTTTTCTCATTATATTTCAATTCTTTTTTGGGGTTTTTGGAAACTCTTTTTCTTTCAACCGTGCAAAGCAGGGATTTTTGATCGCAGTGGTAACGAAATGCAACCCAGGGACGACGTCAATGATTTGCGCCGGACGCCCGGGCGAAAAGCGTATACAAAACGGAGCGCCGGGCGTCCAAACGGCGCTTAGAAAACGCTTTCTCTCGGTTAAAAGGGCAACAGGCGTTACGTTTTCAAATCGTGATGTCGTTTGGTTGAGCACAACAGAGGGAACCCCGTAAAATCCGTTCCTCATACGCCAATGGCGTATTTCACCCGCGCAGCGGATATCATACCCGCAGGGTATATCTCCCGTTCCGCAAGGAACGGATTTCATTGAAAAAAAGGCACTTGCATTTGCAAGTGCCT
>CACYZS010000129.1 GCA_902778985.1 uncultured Ruminococcus sp. | reverse complement strand
CTTGCGCTCGGTACCGGGGATCGGGCGACGGCGTTCGTCGACCTCTGCCACCGTGACCGACTTCACGCGCTCCTCGCCTTCCACCTCGACGACCGTGGTCGAGAGGTAGAGCGGGATCCCGAAATCGTCAAGGCACTGCACGATATTCCGGCGCAGTCCGCCCGGGTGATCCATCACTTCGCAGACCGCCTGCACGTGCGCCCCTTCGAGCGTCATACGGCGCGCCATGATCAGACCGATGTCGCCCGAACCGAGGATCACGATCTCGCGCCCCGGGAGCAGTCCCATACGGTTGACCATCTTCTGCGCGCAGCCCGCGGTATAGATCCCGGCGGGACGCGTACCCACGACCGGGAGCGCTCCGCGAGGCCGCTCGCGGCAGCCCATCGCGAGGATCACGGCGTCGGCGGCGTACACGCGCATACCCGATTCGGAAAGCACGGTCACGCGCCGGTCGTCCGACAGTTTGGTGACGGTCGCGCCGTACTCGATCTTGATGCCGCGCTCTTGTGCCATTTTCTCGTAGCGTCCGGCGTACTCCGGACCGGTCAACTCCTCGCCGAAGCGTTTCAGACCGAACCCGTTATGAATGCACTGCGGAAGGATACCGCCGGCAAAATCCTGCCGTTCGCAGATCAGAATGTCGCGCACGCCGCGATCGTAAGCGGCGACGGCGGCGGCAAGCCCCGCGGGGCCCGCACCGATCACCAGAAGCCCGACCTTGATCTCGGGAAGCGCGTTCGTCTTTACGTTAGCCATCTCAGTTGCCCCCCTTCGTCCGTTCGTGGGCGATGTAACTCGCGCCGTCGCCCTTGGTCACTTCGGTCTCGTCGATCCCGCGTTCGCGGCTGACGAGCGAGAGCAGCGAGGGAGAGCAGAAGCCGCCCTGGCATCTCCCCATCATGGACCGGGTGCGCCGTTTGATCCCGTCGAGCGTCAGCGCCGGCGGGTTCTGCCGCAGCGCGTCGCGGATCTCGCCTTCCGAGACCTCTTCGCACCGGCAGACGATCCGTCCGTAGGCGGGATCCTTTTTGATCAGCGCGTCGCGCTCGACGTCGGTCATCTCCTTGGGACGAACGACGGTACGCACGGGGTTGAAATTCGCCATCGGCTTTTCGGGAAGGAATCCCTTCTCGCCGAGCATTTGTCCGATCAGTTCCGCGATCGCGGGCGCCGCCGAAAGTCCCGGCGACTCGATCCCGGTCAGAGCCACGAAGCCGTTGTCGTAGTCGATCTCGAAGTCTCCGCTCTCGCCCGCGGCACGCAGACCGGCAAACGAGGTGATCCGACCGCCGAAGGGCACCGTCGGCACCATCTTCTTCGCCGCCGCGATGATCTTGTCCTGCCCCGCGGCAGTCACCGCGCAGTTGGCGCCCTCGGGCAGATCTTCCGCCGTCGGACCGCAGTTGCGGTCAAGCAGAAGATACTCGCCCCGGCGCGGGTGCTGCGAAAGCCCCGTCACTCCGGCGAGCGCCGCGACCTTGTGCGCGGCGAGCCCCGCCGCGTCGATCACCGCGGGAGCAAAGTAAGTCGCGTTGACAAGATACCCCCCGTCGACCGCCTCGATCGAGGTGACCGGGGTGTTCCGGAGCAGAGCCGCCCCGTTGTCCATCGCGTTGCCCATCGCGGCGATCGCCAGCCCGTAGGGGCAGACGATACCCGACGTCTCGGCAAGCAGCGCGCAGTCGAGTTCGGTCGACAGGTTGGGTTCGAGCGCCCGGAGTTGCTCGCCCTTGACGATCGAAAGCCCGGCAACGCCGTTCTTCTTCCCGCGCTCGAGCAGCACTGCAAGCCCCGCGAGCCCCTCGTCTCCGCTCGCCGTTACCAGCGCGCCGATCTGGGCGTACCGCACCGAGAGTTCTCTCGTCAGAGCCGGCATCAGAGCCGAACCCCGTACGTTCAGTTTCGCCTTGTTCGTGCCCGGCTCGGCGTCGAACCCGGCGTGGACGATCCCGCTGTTCGCGGCGGTGGTACCCGCCGCCACGTCGGACTTCGCTTCCAGCACCAGGACGCGTGCGCCGAGACGCGTCAGTTCACGAGCCGTAAGGCTCCCGACGACGCCCCCGCCGATCACGATCACGTCATACCGCGTAACCGTCTCCATCACTTTGTCCTCCCCGGCGACCCCTCGCGCATTCTCTTTCAAACTGCGCAAAGCGCGCAAACTTGCGCGCCCGCGCGAGTTCCCCGAAAAAAACGCCCGGGAATTCGCCGTTTCCTCTTTACTTTTCTTTCCGCTTATAGTATAATCGTTTTGAAAAGAAAAAGCAAGAACGGCGAAAAAAAAGGCAAATAATCCTTGATTTTCTGAAAAATGCGCAACAATGCGCAAAATTTGCGCGACTTTTTGACCGAGTGAACGGGAAGGGAGAAGAGAATGAACGGTTGGGAGAGACAGCGCGAGATCATGCGGCTCGCGGAAGAGAACGGGTACGTCAAGGTCGACTTCCTTGCGCGTCGCTTACATATCAGCGAATCGAGCATCCGGCGCGATCTTCTTCTGCTGGAAGCCAACGGCGAGATCCGCCGCACCTACGGCGGCGCCGAACCGACGAGAGGGGGCGCGCGGCTGATCCCCTACGATCTTCGCGCCCGGCAGAACGAGGGGCAGAAACGCACCGTCGCCTCGATCGCCTCGTCGCTTGTCTCGGACGGGGACGTGGTGTTCCTCGACGGTTCGACCACCGCGTTCTACCTGGTCGATCATCTGGCGCGTCTGCACGGGTTGACCGTCGTGACCAACAGCCTTTCCGCCGCGCTCGCCCTGTCGGGGACGCAGGTGCGCCTGCTCTCGACCGGGGGACGCCCCAATCCCGAGAACCCCTCGGCGCTCGGCGGTCCGCAAGCCGAACGGCTGATTTCCGAAATGCACGCCGACGTGGTCTTCTTCTCGGCGCAGTCGCTTTCGGGTGACGGCGAGATCACCGACTGCTTTGAAGAGGAGATCGCGCTTCGCCGCCTGATGTGCCGGCGCGCCTCGCGCCGCGTCTTCCTCTGCGACGGGAGCAAACTCGGGAAAACCTCGCCCTACACGCTCTGCGACCTCGGCGACGTCGACACCGTGGTCTGCGATCAACCGATCCCCGAACCGCTCCGCCGCGCCTACCCGACGCTCGAATGGATCGATCACCCGGTTTCCCATCGGGGAGACGGCACTTTTTCACAAAATCCAAGCGGAAAAATTAGTGAAAAGTAACGAAAAATAATTTTTTTGTGACAAACCGCGTGCATTTTTCTTCATAATATGTTATAATTATATAAACGATAACGAGGAAAGGGGGGATCTCCGTTGTACCAGGTCGGCGACGCGGTCCTTTACGGAAACAACGGCATTTGCCGGATCCGTGAGATCACGCGTATGGAATCCTGCGGGATGGTGGACGATTTTTACGTTCTGAAACCCGTGTCCAGTGAAGCGACGACGGTATTCGTCCCGCTCGGGAGCGACGTCCTTCTTTCCCGTATGCACCCGCTGCTCTCCCCCGAAAAGATGCGCGAACTGCTCGGCGGGATCGACGACTCCGCCCCGATCTGGGTGGAGAACGAAAATCAGCGCAAGATCCTGTTCCGCGAGATCATGAACAGCGGCGACCGTCTCGCCATCTTCCGCGTCTACCTGACGCTCCGTCATCTGCGCGAGGAGCGCGAGAAAAAGGGCAAGCACCTGCGCGTCTCGGACGAACGCGCCTACCGCGAGACCGAGCGCATCTTCTTCGACGAACTCTTGCTCGTGCTCGGCTGGTCGCGCGAGGAGTGCTCGGAATTCCTTGAAAAACTGCCCGCCCCGATCGAGGCGGAAGCGTGAAAAACGAACGGCGGTCCGCCAAGTGGCGGACCGCCGGTTTTCATTTCAGCAGTTCTTCGGGTGCAAAGGTCACGATCTCGGGCGGCTCGTTTGCCGTATAGGAGAGGAAAAAGTCGCGACCGCCGACCGTCACCCGGCGTGACGTCACGCCCTCGGTCGGAAGCGAGATCAACTTCTGCCCGATCCCTCGCCCGTTCTCCTTGGCTCTGGCTTCCCGCTGCGTCCAGATCTTCACGGCAAGGTCGGGATCGCCGTCACACAGCGCGATCTCGTCGGGGGTACAGAAGCGCGGGAGCAGCGCGGGGCGGAGCGGACGGATCCGCTCGACGTCAAGCCCGATCACGGAGCCCGAGAGCACGGCGGCGCAGAGCCCGTCGGCGTGCGAGAGCGAAAACGCGAAGGGCGCGCCCGGAATAAAGGGTTTTCCGTGCTCCCCGATCGCCCAGTCGGACAGGGGGAAGTGCGGATCGCGATCCCGGATCATTTTCGCGACCAGAAGGAAACCGACCGCCGCCGTCGCCCGGTCGGGCGCGAGACGGTAGCGAACGGCGTAGGCGCGCCGCCCCGGCGGCAGCGCGTCGAGGTAGGCGGGAAGATCGCGCTCGGTCAAGCGCGCGCAGTCGCAAAGATACACCTTCATTTCCCTCACCCCTTTTTTCTTTCAGTATAGCAGTTCGACACAAAAAAAGCAAGGGCGGACGCCCTTTTCTTTTTGCTCTGCCGTCTTGCATTTTCGGGGGCGGGGTGATACAATAATAGCAGTAAATGAGACCGAGGAGTCAAAGAGTGAAAGCAGAATTTCGGGTAACGGGAATGAGTTGCGCTTCCTGCGCCGCACACGTCGAGAACGCCGTGCGGGGCGTCGAGGGGGTTTCATCGGTCGTGGTCTCGCTGCTGACCGACAGTATGCAGGTGGAGTTCGATCTGCCCGCGACCGAAGAGCGGATCGTGTCCGCCGTCGGTCGCGCCGGGTACGGCGCCTCGCTTCCCGAACCCGGAAAAGAACTGACCTTCGACGACGCCCCCCGCCGCTCGGGCGGTCGGCGGCTGCTGATCTCGGCGCTGTTCACCCTGCCGCTCTTCTGGCTCGCGATGGGACATATGATCGGGCTTCCGATCCCGCCGTTCCTTTCTCCGCACGTTCACCCCTACGCCTTTATGGCGGTGCAGATGGCGCTTGCCTACGCCGTCGCCGTCATCAATTCCCGCTTCTTTACCGGCGGCTTCCTCGCCCTGATCCGCCGCGCCCCGAATATGGACTCGCTCGTGATGCTGGGTTCGGGCGCGTCGCTGCTTCACGGGACGGTCACGTTCGTTTTGGCGCTGCTCGGCGGCGGGGAGAAGGCGGTCGAACTCTCGATGGCGCTCTATTTCGACGCCGCGGCGATGATTTTGACCTTGGTCTCGCTCGGCAAACTGCTCGAAGGTCGCGCCAAACGCAAGACTACCGCCGCGATCCGCGCCCTGACCGCGCTCTCCCCCGATACCGCGACGGTGCTCCGCGACGGGAACCCGATCGTGATCCCGACCGGGGAACTTGCCGTCGGGGACGTCGTGATCCTGCGCGTGGGCGACCGCGTGCCCGCCGACGGAACGGTGATCTCGGGCAACGGGTGCTGCGACGAATCCTCGCTGACCGGCGAGAGCCGCCCGATCGATAAAGCCCCGGGCGATACCCTCGCGACCGGATGCCTTCTCTCGGACGGGTATCTTGAAATGCGCGCCGACCGCGTCGGGAGACGCCTCCGCCGAGGAAGCGGTGGGCGCTGCCGCGGATGCCGCTGAAGACGCTGCCGAGGCTGTGACCGAGGCTGCCGAAGACGCCGCCGAGGCTGTGACCGAGGCCGCCGATGCAGCTGCCGACGCCGCTGCC
>CACYZS010000128.1 GCA_902778985.1 uncultured Ruminococcus sp. | reverse complement strand
GTCATCCAGCGCATCCAGAATATCCGTTGCATCTTCGTGACAGTTCCTGCAAGCGTCACGCTGGAAAGATTCGGGCAGCTTGCAAACATAAAGTCAGACAGTGACGGTGCTTCATATCTCACAGTTGTCAGCGCAGGACAAGCCTCAAACACACGGGTACCCATATTCGTAACGGTTGCCGGTACTGTAATTTCCGTGAACTGCGATCCGATGAACACCTTATTGCCGATCTCGGTGACACCAGACGGAATGGTCAGGGATTTCAGGATCGTCGAATAGATCACCGTGCCGCGCTTTATGGGTTTGCGGAAGCAGCGCGGTCCGATCACCAGTTCCGTGATGATATTGACGAGCGAGAACGGGAGCAGGACAGCCAGCGCCACGACCAGCGCGATCGCCATCGCGAAAGCCGTCGCGCATCCGACCGCGATCGCTCCGACCGCCTCTTCCGCGGCGTTGTTCCCCGATCCGCCCGACGATTCGGACGAAGAGGACGAGGAGGATTGGCCGCCCTGCGACGTGTCCGCGTCCAGGATGCCGAACCCGGCGACCACGATAAAGAAGAACAGGGTGAGGATGAGGAAAAGCGCCGCGACTATGTTCAGAATCCCGGCAACACGCGAAAACGTCTTGGTTTTCCCTTCCATTACGGGTATCTCCTTTTTGTACGGTTTATAGGGGCGGGCGGGGGATCCCGACCGTTTTCCCTTGCCTTGATTATAGCACGGTTTCTGTCGTTTGTCAAGGAACGCGCGTCGCTTGACAATCGCGGGCGCGCGTGTTATAATGAAAAGAGATTGAAAATGAAAGGGGGATACGGATGTGAGTGGACGGCGTTCGGCGCTGTTTTCCCTTCTGTCCCTGACGCTTATCCTGCTGCTCGCGGCGCCCCTCTGGATCCTCCCGATCCTCGGCGCGATCTTCCCGCAGAACAGCCACGAAAACGACTTTACCGCGGCGATCGTCGATAAGTACGACCGCCTGAATTCCGTCGAAGGGAAAAAGATCGTGTTCGTCGGCGGTTCGTCGCTTCCCTTCGGGTTGAAATGCGAGTTGATCGAAAACGAGTTGCCGGATTACACCGCCGTCGACTTCGGGCTTTACGCCGCGCTCGGGACGGTCGTGATGATGGATCTGTCGCTCTCGGGGATATCGGAGGGCGATATCGTGATCCTCGCGCCCGAGACCGACCCGCAACTCTATTCCGATTTCTTCACCCCGCGTCTTTTCCGTACCTCGCTCGGCGACCGCACCGACCTGCTCGCTTATCTCTCGTCCGGACGGCGCAAAGAGGCGGCGAACGCCTACTATCCCGTTCTGATCGACCGCCTGCGTCAGCGGGGCGATCCCACGGTGCCCGAAACCGAACTCTACGCCCGCAGCAGTTTCGACGACTACGGCGATATCGCGTTCACCCGCTCGCGTAACCGGATGTCGGAGGGGTACGACTCGTCGCAGACCGTCTCGCTTTCGGGGCTGCTTGACGGGGGGTTTGTCGACGAAGTGAACGCCTACGCCGAAAAAGTGCGCGGCAAGGGCGCGACGCTTCTCTTCTGGTTCCCGCCGATCAACGAGTCCGCCGCCCGCTTTACCGACAAGGAGGCGAACCGCTTCAACCAGCAACTTGCCGAGCAACTCGACTGCGAGATCCTCGGCGACGTGCGGGACACGGTCTACGACTCCGGGTACTTTTACGACACCAACTATCACTTAAACGACGACGGCGCAGTCATGCATACCGCGAACGCGGTCAAGAAGATCAAGGAATACCTCGGGCAGGAACCGACCGTCTCGTTTGCGATCCCCGACGCCCCTGTCTACGTCGATCCGGGCGAGATCAAGTCGGACGGCGTGTTTATCTACGAGGGACCGATCTGGGGGACCTACGCGATCGTCGACGTGACCGACGAGAGCCGCAGTTCCTTTACCGACGTGATCATTCCGGAAACCTTCGAGGGGTATCCCGTGACCGACCTGCGTTCGGGGTGCTTCGCCGGGTGCTCGAAGATGACCACCCTGACCATCCCCGCCACGGTCGAGACCATCAGTTCCAACGTCTTCCTCGGGTGCGGGAACCTGACCGAAGTGTACATTTACGTCGAGAACGCGTCCATGCTGACGGTCCCCGAAAGCGGTCTGTTTGACGGGGCGTCCCCCTCGTTGACCGTCTACGTCCCGCGCGACGCCGTCAACGCTTACCACGCCAGTTATTCCTGGATGAACTACTCGGATATGATCTTCGCCCTTGATACGGACGAAACCGTCCCCGAAGGGAAACCCGTCGACGTCAAGCCGATCCTGCTTGTGGTCGCCCTGTCGGTCTTCCTTGCCTGTTTGGTCGTCCTGGCCGGCGTTTTCCTTGCCGCCGAGTTCAATCGGACGAAAGAGCGGACGGCAGTTCCCGCAAATGACGGCGGAAACGAACGGGAAACACCGTAGTTCCCCCGTTTCGGTCCGGTCAAACGATCCGCCCGGACGGTCGCGATCGCCTCAAGCAATCATAAACTTCTTTCTTTTGAAAGGAATCCGCTTATGAAACCGCTGAAAACACCGTTCATTCTCTTGCTGGCGCTGATCCTTCTGCTCGCGCCGGTCTTATCGGCGTGCTCGGTCGTGTCGGTCGTTGAGTCGACCACCGACTACGAAGACGACGATCCCGACGAAACCACGGGAAAGGCGGCGTCTTCCGCGACGGAAACGACCCCTTCCGCGCCGCCCGCGACCACGGAGCCGCCCGCCACGACGACGGAACCCGAGCCCGCGCCGGAACCGATCGTGCGTCCCCCGAAGAAGACGGTGCAGCCCGCCGCAACGCCCTACGCTCCCGCGACGGCGACGCCCTATACGAACGACGATTACGAGGCGCTGGTCGCACAGGGCAAAACGCAACTCGGCGCGAGCGAGTTCACCGCTCCCTCGCGGAGCGGCGTGACCTACGCCAATCCCCTGCCCGCCCCCGCCTCGCTTACCCGGGCAGCGTCGCGGAACGAGTTGATCGAGATCGCGGATTACTACGCCTTTTATCGTGAGGGCAACTTTGCCGTCACGCTCGATTATCCCGCCTCCGACGCGGAGGCGGAGTTGACCTACCTCGCCCGCACAAGTCAACTGCTTCCTACCCTGTGTTCGGTTGTGGGCACGCTTTCCGAGGGGGTTTTGACCGTTTCCCTGATCTTTTATCCCGAAACCTATCTGATCACGCCCCGCGACGTCGTGCAGGCGACCGTCCTCGGCGGGGAGAACACGCCCCCGAAGTGGGAGGATACCCTGCCGGGGATCGACCTTGCAAAAGGCGTTTCGGTGTGGGATACCGAGCAGATGGAGTACGCCCTCTCCAAGGGTTACGCGGTATCCCCGATCGAGAACAGTCCGGCGGCGGCTCTTGTCGACGCGGCGCGAACGATCCTCTCCGGGATCGTCGACGACACCATGACCGATTGGCAGATCGCCTACCGCGTCTACCGCTGGCTGGTCGAACACGCCGCCTACGACTACGAGGGCGACAAGTGGGCGAGCAACTCGCTCGACCGGGAGTATATGCCCGAGATGATCCCCGCACGTATAGCGAGTTTCCGGGCGGAAGGTCCCCTGCTCTACGGCGTGGGCGTCTGCTTCGGTTACGCGAAGGCATCGACGATTTTGCTCGCGCTCGAAGGGCTGGACGTCCGTCGGGTGGTCTCGTTCTCCGAGCAGTATCTCGGATGGATGTCGGGACGCCCCTGGGCGTTCGGGGATTCCATTCAGGTCCATTCCTACAACTATCTCCGGATCGACGGATACGACTACCTGTTCGACCTTTCGTTTGCCAAGGACGGGAAACTCAGCGTCCGCAGAAGCGACAACGTCGGCGCGACCGACGTCATCGGCGCGACCAAGGACTTCTGCATCGGGCTGTCCAAAGCCGAACAGTCCATCTACTATTCGGAGTTCCCGGACGATCCCTACTCGCTGTCAAGCGAATACAACCCCGGCTCGTTCCACTACCTTTCGGAGATCACCTACGACGGGACGCACCCCCTGCTCCTCTCGACGGCTGCCGAGGCGCAGGCGTACTACGACTACCTGCTCGCAAACGTCTTCTCGGGCGCGGCGGAATACCGGACCGTCACCCTGTTCTTTGCCGACGGCGCGTACTCGCAGTCGCAACTGAACGCGTTCCTTATCGCGACCGGCGTGCCGTACAAGACCGCCGACAAGAGCGCCTCCGCTGCGCGGACCGACGCCGTCACGATGGTCCAGATCGCGTTCGGAAAATAACGGAGAAAACGAATGAAACGCT
>CACYZS010000127.1 GCA_902778985.1 uncultured Ruminococcus sp. | reverse complement strand
CGCCCTGATCGCGCCGTTTGAGGCAGGCGATCCAATGGGCGGGATCACGGGAGAGGAACCCGACTCCGAGATGCGGAAAGAGGTTTTCTCCAAACTGCTCCAACTGCATACCAAACTCGAACATAAAAAGCCCGCCAACGCCGCCTGGGCGGAGAAGGCGTATAAGATCGTCAAGTCCGAGACCTCCGAAGAACGGCTGGACCGCGAACTGGGATTTGCCTGGTATATGAACCACCGCGTGTACGAGTACCGCAAATGGCTCTTCTACCTGCTCCACCGCGACCTGCTCGACGTGGTCTTCGACGGCGAGTTCTATACCCGCGTCCGGTTCGCGGTCCTCTCGACGCTTTACCTTTTCGAGATGGGCTCGCTCGAATGGAAGAGCCGGAACAAACAGTTCACGCCGCAGAGCCAGGAAGAGTTGTTCCGCAACTATGCCCGCGAGATCGACGAGAACCCGAAGAACGTCGCCCGGCTGTATAAGAAAATGAACGGTTCGGCGTTCGCGCAGCAAAAACTGCTTCGCGCCCTCGCCAATCCCGTCAAGAAACCGACCGACGCCAACGAGCCCGAACCGCTCCAAGAACCGCTGGAAGAGACGCTCGAGGAAACGCCGGAGGAAATCGCCGCGCCCGAGACCGAGACGGTCGACGCCTCTCCCGCGGAACCGGTTGCGGAATCCGCGACGGAACCGACCGAAGAATGACCCGAAAAAACGAAACGCCCGCGCCGTTTGGCGCGGGCGTTCTTTGTTTTGTCAGAGGTCTTTCGGGGTAAGAAACACCTCGCGGAGCGGGCGTTTCGGGACGCGGTGCACGTCGCTTCGGTCGCGGTAGTAGCGGACGTTTCCGTCCTTCATCTCCTCAAGTTCGACCTTTTCCGCGGGGACGCCGATCGAGATCATCAACTCGATCTTGTATTTTCCCGCAAGGTCATACCGCTCGGTCAACTCTTCGCGCGGGAAGTTGAGGATCATGCACCCGCCGATCCCCTTTTCCGCCGCGGCGAGCAGGATGGTTTCGGCGGCGATCCCGACGTCGATCTGGGAGACGCCGGTACTCTCGGGCGAGAGCAGGATCAGGTACGCCGTCGGCGCCTCGTCGTCCGTCGGACCGTCCCAGTCGGAGAGGTATCCCGCCCACTTGACCTCTTTGGTCAGGGCGAGGACGTCGCTCTTTTCGGTCACGGCAAGGTAGCGCAGGCGTTGCAGGTTGCCCGCAGAGGGGGTCAGACGAGCCGCCTCGACCAACTCTTTCAGCGTGTCGGTCGACACGGGTTTCTTCGGATCGTAGCGGCGGTACGATCGCGCTTTTTTGACCAGGTCAAGCAGCATGGAAAGTTCTCCTTTTTTGAGAGTGATCCCGCCGGGGGGCGGTTGCCGAATTCCCCGACGGGACGGTTGGTTTTTACTTGTTCAGTTTGGCGAGCGCCTCGATCAGACCCGCACGGGTCGCCTCGTATTTCGCGAGTTTCTCGCGCTCCGCGTCGACCACGGCTGCGGGCGCCTTGGAGACGAAGCCCTCGTTTGCGAGTTTCTTACCGATGCGTTCGATCTCGCCCGAAACGCGCGCGAGTTCCGCTTCGGTGCGCGTCTTTTCCTTCTCGAGATCGACCAGTTCGCCGAGCGGGATGAACACCGTCGCGGCGTCGGTCACGATCCGGACGCACCCGTCGCTCTCGTGGTTGTCGACGATCTCGTATTCAGAGGCGGACGCGAGTTTGGAGAGGAAGGCGCCGGCTTTCTGGAAGTCGTCGGCGTAGGGCGTCACGAGGTAGAGTTTCGCCTTCTTGGACGGCGGGACGTTCATCTCGGCGCGGCGGTTGCGGATCGCGCGAATGACCGTGATGATGCGTTCCATCGTCGCGGCGTCGGCGGGATAGTTCATCTTGGGATCGTATGACGGATAGTTCGCGATCATGATGCTCTCGCTGTCGTGCGGGAGCGAGAGGTAGATCTCCTCGGTGATGAACGGCATATAGGGGTGCAGGAGTTTCAAGGTGTCGGAGAGCACCCGGACGATCACCTTGCGCGCGACTTCGGCGCTCTTGCTCTCGCGGTCGAAGAGCCGCGGCTTGATCAGTTCGATATACCAGTCGCAGAGGATATCCCAGGTGAAGTCGTAGATCTCGGCGAGCGCGACGCCGACCTCGTACTTGTCGAGGTTGTCGGTGACCGACTTGATCAGGCGGTTCAGTTCGGTAAGGATCCACTTGTCCTCGGCTTCAAGGTCTTTTTCGGGCGGCAGATCGTCGCCGTCCTCCTCACCGGTCAGGTTCATCAGAACGAACCGCGAGGCGTTCCAGAGTTTGTTCGCGAAGTTCCGCGCCGCCTCGACCTTCTCGGTCGAGAACCGCATATCGTTGCCGGGCGCGTTGCCCGACGCCAGCGTGTAGCGGAGCGCGTCGGCGCCGTACTGGGAAATGACGTCGAGCGGATCGATCCCGTTGCCGAGCGACTTCGACATTTTCCGTCCCTGCGCGTCGCGCACGAGCCCGTGAATGAAGACGTCGGTGAAGGGCTTTTCGTCCATGAACTCCAGCCCCATGAAGATCATCTTCGACACCCAGAAGGTGATGATGTCGTACCCGGTGACCAGCGTGCTGGTCGGGTAGTAGCGGCGGATATCGTCGGTATCCTTCGGCCAGCCGAGCGTCGAGAACGGCCAGAGCGCCGAACTGAACCAGGTGTCAAGCACGTCCTCTTCCTGCCGGATCTTACGGCTACCGCACTTGGGGCAGACCGTCACGTCGGATTCGGACACCGTGATCTCGCTGCAGTCGTCGCAGTAGTAGGCGGGGATCCGATGCCCCCACCAGAGTTGCCGCGAGATGCACCAGTCGCGGATGTTCTCCATCCAGTTGAGGTAGATCTTCGAGAAGCGGTCGGGCACGTAGCGGATATCGCCGTCCTTGACCGCCTTGATCGCCGGTTCCGCCAGGGTCTTCATGGCGACGAACCACTGCTTGGACGCGAGCGGTTCGATCACCGTGCCGCAGCGGTAGCAGTGCGCGACCGCGTGGGTGCAGGGTTCGATCTTGACGAGCAGACCTTCCTTTTCAAGGTCTTCGACCATCACTTTGCGCGCCTCGTACCGATCCATACCGAAGTACTTGCCGGGGAAGCAGATCTTGCCGGTCCCGTCGATCACGAAAACGTTTTCAAGCCCGTGACGCTGCCCGGTCTCGAAGTCGTTGGGATCGTGGGCGGGGGTGATCTTCACGCAGCCGGTACCGAAATCCGACAGCACCGCTTCGTCGGCGACCACCGGGATCTCGCGCCCGACCAGCGGCAGGATCAGGGTCTTGCCGACCAGATCTTTGTAGCGGTCGTCGTCGGGATTGACCGCGACGGCGGTATCGCCGAGCAGGGTCTCGGGACGCGTGGTCGCGACGATCACGTATTTGCCCGGCTCGCCCTTGACGGGATAGCGGATGTGCCAGAAGTTGCCCGCCTCGTCGCGGTATTCGACCTCGGTATCCGAGAGGGCGGTGTTGCAGTGGGGGCACCAGTTGGTGATGCGCAGTCCCCGGTAGATCAGACCCTTGTCGTAGAGCGACACGAACACCCGACGCACGGCGGCGGAAAGCCCCTCGTCCATCGTGAAATGCTCGCGCGTCCAGTCGCAGGACACGCCGAGTTTTTTCAGTTGCGAGATGATCCGGGAGCCGTATTTCTTCTTCCAGTCCCAAACCATTTCGAGGAACTTTTCGCGTCCGACGTCGTGGCGGGTAAGACCCTGCTCCTTGCGGAGGTTCTCTTCCACCTTGATCTGCGTGGCGATGCCCGCGTGGTCGGTGCCGGGGATCCAGAGCGTGTTGTACCCCTGCATCCGGCGGTAGCGGACCAGAATATCCTGCAGCGTCTCGTCGAGCGCGTGCCCCATGTGAAGTTGCCCCGTCACGTTCGGGGGCGGGATCACGATCGAGAACGACGGTTTTTCGGCGTCGTACTCGGGGGTGAAGTACCCCTTCTCGCACCAGTTCGCGTAGAGCCGGTCTTCAAAATCGGCGGGCGAGTAGGTCTTCGGTAATTCTCTTGTTGCCATATCGGTTTCTCCTTTTGCGGTTTTCCTTTATAAAAATAAAAACCCCGTGACTGTCGTCACAGGGCGCCTATCGGCGCGGTACCACCTGATTTACACGGAAAAACCGTGCCTCTTTTCCCTTAACGCGGGCAAACGTCGTCCCTCCCGGGACGCGGCTCCGGGACGACCTTCCCGCTCTCCCCCCGACGGACTCGCACCGACCGTCCGCTCTCTTTCGGGGACAAAGACCGGTACTCCTTCCCATCTCTGCCTTTCGGTTATGAACACTATAACACAATCAAAAG